>CAYYUU010000759.1:0-2234 GCA_964474955.1 uncultured Alcaligenaceae bacterium
CCGCCGCCAACGAATTCGAGCGTCAGATACAGTTGGCCTTCGTGTTCGCCGACGTCGAAGATTTGCACGACGTTGGGGTGTTGCATCTGGGCGACGACTTCGGCTTCCTGGTGGAATCGATTGCGTTCTTCTTCGCCGACGCCGAAATCCGATCGAATCATCTTGAGCGCGACTACCCGGTTAAGCTTAGTGTGTCGGGCCTTCCACACGACGCCCATTCCGCCACTCCCGATGACCCTCTCCACTTCGTAGCTCGGGATGGTCAGTGGACTTTGTTCCAGTTCCCCAAGTACGCTTTGTTTCGGAGTTGGCGTGTCGAGTTGTAGTTCTGTGTCGATGTCTGCGAGGGTTCCGGCGAGTTCGTCCTCCCGGCCTGGAAAGCGAGTGAGATATTCTGCAACCGCCGGACGGTCTCCCCAACGATGTCGCACCCGATACTCTTCGGCAATCAGGTCGGTGGGCAACTCCGAGAGCGACCCGAGTTCCGGCCATTGGTGCACGTACTCTTCGAGCAACCACGGCTGCTTGGTCGCATCTATGACGACTCGGACCGTCGTCTCGTTCTGGTGGATCGTTTTCCAACGATATTCGAGATCTACCGAAATCAGTTCGACCAACAGATCACGCCGGGACTCTGGCTCCGACGCGACGGCATCCAGAAACGTCGAGAGGTCTGGCACCCGACCAGCTCGCCACTGCTCATCGAATTGGTCGACAATCGCATCGAAATCCATCGTCCCGCTTCTCCCCTCTCGTCGATATCACTTCCACCTCAAAGGAGATTCGAAATTCGAGCCCAAATGGACACGGCTCCGCAAAAAAATCATCATGATTTTTTCTGATTACGCTCTTCTCGCTTGCGGTCGCAGGCTTCTCGCCACCCCTTGGCGACTTGTAACATCCTTCGATGGAGGTCACGCCCGAGGGACTCGTAGGCTGCATCGAGTAACGAATACGACGTTTCGTGATGGTCCCGGAACGCCCACAATTCCCGTCCGAGTTTCAACGCTGCGCCGGGAGAACCTGCCTTGAGCAGGCCCAAAGTTTCTTCCACGGCTGACGCAAGTGTGACCTCGTCTGGCGGAAAACCAAAGAACTGGAAATTTTCCCCAGCCGAGAGCGGTTCGTAAAGTTCCGCGGGGATCGAAATGCCTGGACGCATCCACGTCTGGGCGACGGGTTTGTACTAGGTAGGTGCCGAGTCATAAACGTCGAGATAATCATCCCCGAGTTCTGGTCGGTCCATCGTGTAGCATCGCATGAGTTGGCGACGCACCGCCGCGATGTCGTCTAACAACTGGTGGTAGTGATCCGCGTGCTGCGTATCCGTCTCAAGGAAGTAAGTATAATCGCGATGGCTGAACTCGAGGATTTCTCGGACGGCCTTAAAGACATTGCCGGTGTCGATAGAAAACTCGAAGGTGTCGCTGTGGTAATAGCTGACGATCAGAAAATCCCTGGCGTCGGGCTCTTCGACATAATAACCCCAGCGTTGCCCATCCATGTTGCCATACAGGATACCGAAGAACTCGGGCGGGTCGTCGTAGGCGCGCCCTTCCCAAAGTGGGTTTTCGAAATTGTTCGGATCGAATTCCCCTGAGGCGACAAGAAACGGAGTGTCGAGTCCAACGCCGAGAACTCTCCAGAGTTTTTGCGTACCGACCAACTCGGCGAACTCCAGAAACTCAAAGAACGAATCCGGGAATCGAAAACCATAAAGTTCTTCGAGCACTTTCTTGGGATCGTTCATGGTAGCCCCACCTGGATGTTCGCCCTCGATTTGCTTCGCACCATCGAGTCTTGGCATGAGGCTCTGTCCTTCTCTTGTCTCTTGACCCGAAGCGCGAGCGAGGAAATGTCTTGACGCCAGCCCGAAACTTGTGTTTCGGGCTGGTGTACAACCACCCGAAACGAAGAACGCTTTTTCGTCACAACCCGCGACGAAATCTCAACGTCAGACTAAGCTGGCGGGAAGAAGAGAAAGCTCAGATCAAAATACACTTCTTCCGCGACGTCGGCAACGGGCGTGCCGAGTTGGAAGACGAAGCCGTTCCAGTCGCTGATCGTGCCGTTCGGCGTAATGTTGAAGAAGTTACCGTTGCGATCGATGAACCACTTCTCGCTGAATCCGTAGCTGTTGAAGAATAACGACCTCGCAGGGCGGAAGCACGGAAGCTCCAGGTGAATTTGAAGTTACTATATCTCGTATGACGACGACTCTATACAAGAATTGA
>CAYYUU010000759.1:2244-4538 GCA_964474955.1 uncultured Alcaligenaceae bacterium
GCTGCCGCAACATTTGGAGGTCCACTATCTCGTCTGCCGTCAACACGAGACGAGCGTTGAAAAGCAAGTTGAGGTTGTCGTAGACGACTGGCGAGACCTGGGCGACAGGGGTCCCGAGTTGCAGGAAGAAGCCGTTCCAGGCGCGGAGCGTGCCATCGGGGGTCATGTTGTAGAAGTTGCCAACACGGTCGAGGAACCACTTCTCGGCGAACCCGTAGCTGTTAAAGAATAATGACCCCGCGGGGCGGAACCCGAACTCTACTCGCAGGTCGGAAAGCAATTGGAGTTCTGCGTCCGTGAACCGGATCTGGGCATTCAACAACAGGGCAGGATTATCCCACACGATCGGTGACACCTCGGCTATCGGCGTGCCGAGGTCAAGTCTCACGCCGTTCCAGTCGCGGATGATGCCGTCGGGGGTGATGTTAAAGAAATTCCCTTCCCGATCAAGGAACCACTTCTCGGCGAACCCGTAGCTATTAAAGAACGACGACGCCGCGGGACGAAAACCGAACTCCACTTGGAGATCCGAGAGCTGGTCCAGTTCGGCCTCCGTAAGTGTCACTTGGACGTTGAACAGCAACGAAAGGTTCTGATGGACTATCGGATCGACCGTGGCGACGGCCGTGCCGAGGTCGAATCGCACGCCGTTCCGGGCGCTGATAGTGCCATCGGGGGTGATGTTATAAAAATTCCCGGTGCGGTCGAGGAACCACTTCTCGGCGAATCCGTAGCTGTTGAAAACCGTCGACGCCGCCGGACGGAAACCGAACTCGCGGGAGCGCGGCCAACTGGTTCCCGCTGACGTTTTGCGCCACTGCTCCGCTTTGGTTCGCGGTAATGTTGGCGGAAAGCTCGCCGGAAGAACGGACCTGGGAAGCGGTCGAGTCCTGTCCGGTCTCGCCTTGGCCTGCCATGTCTGTCCCTGTGACCTCAAGGCCACCCAGACCAGTAGACGGAGTGCAACGATCTTCCAGAGTTTCCAGCTGCAGCCGAGTGCGGTCCGGCGATGTCTTCCGAGAGGCTTTGCGTGGAGAATGAAATGGGTTCTTAAAAGTCATGAGAGTCTCCTCGTTGAAAATCATTGGAGATAGAAAAATAGGAAAAGCACTGAACAGAAGGGGGAAACGGACTGCACAAAACTCGGCAGCAAAGCAACAAGGGTGATCTGGTAACTGTCTCGCTGGAGAGTTTCTCCAGTTAGCCCGATCACGAAAAAATGCGAGGGAGTTGTCGGTTCGCCCCTTCCTGAGTGGGCAAACGGTATTCGTGCCATCAACGAACAAACACGTTGACGTGCGACGGAAGAGGGACCTTCGGAAGCGACGAAAAGGCCCGAGCCGCACTGGAATGTCCGGTCGAGCCTTCTGTTGCTTCGCGCCCCCTTGTCCTGAATACACGCAAGAAGGAGGCCAGAAAGGAGACTTCTCAAAAACAAATCCGAGAAGTGTGGCAGAATGCCGTTGGAATTTGTGGATACGAGCAGGAACCGTTCGAAGATCGGACCGGAAAATTCCAGTTTGTTCGTCGCTACAGCAAACGCCGACTTTGTTGGTCCAAGCCGTCGTGAACAAACCGAAGGGCGGGTTCGGCCATCGCGTCGAAATAGTCCCAGGAATGTCCACCGGCTTGGGTCGTCAAATCACAAGTGTGGGCGACTCCAAGGGCCGTCATCTTCTCGTGCAACCTGTCGTTGCCGCGATGCCACGCGATGTCCGCCGGATCGATGCAGTAATAGATGTGAGGCGGCGCGTTGTAGGGCGGCACATACATAATGGCCGTGTCCTGGCGACACTGCTCCTTGCTGTTGTACATTTCGTCGAGTGGCGAACCTTGCCCATAGAGTTCATGATATTCGATCGCCGAAGAAATTCCGGCAACGACAGGAAACAGCTTGGGATGTCGGAACCCGAGCCGAAGCGCCCCCTGTCCCCCCATGCTGATGCCCAAGAGACCAATCGAACCCGGATGGAGGTTCCAACGGGTCGCAAGGAACGGCACTATGCTTTCCAAGACGTGCTTCTCGGCAGTGAGTTCCGGATCGAATTCCGGACAAACCCTGTCCGTCCACCAAGAACGTTGGGCGTGCGGACAGACGCACGCAAGTTTCAACTCGTCGAAGAGACGCGTGAAGGCGTGATTGTCCACCAAAGTTTCGAGCCCCAACGGATGGAAAAAGATAATGCCGAATCGAGGCATTGCGTTCTCCGCGAGATCGTAAACGTCGACGGTTTTTCCGGCAATTTCTACTTGAGACCAATTTCCGTTCATGGCGGTGCAGGGAATAGGGAGTA
>CAYYUU010000760.1:0-4531 GCA_964474955.1 uncultured Alcaligenaceae bacterium
TTCTGGTCGCCCTCGTGACCCAGACGTTATTGCTCTCCGTCGTCTATGAAGCCCCCGCGATGGGGTGGATGGCCGTCGTTGGTGCGTTACTCACTCCGTTGGTCATTCCCAGCGATTACGACCGCTACGTTTCTTTGTTCTCGTATCTTCTCGTCCTGAACCTTGGCGTCGAGTGTTTGGTTCAGTTTCGTGATTGGGTCGGCTTGACGACGCTCGCCTATCTCGGCTCACAAGGCATTTTCTGGCTCTGGTTTGGACGATATTACCACCCCGAAAAGATGTGGTGGGCGCTTGGATTTCAGTTGGCGTTGTATCTGGTCTACATCGGCAAGACGCTCGTGGAATTGTTCTGGCGAAAGCGCGAAGCCACGCCCGAAATCCTCGTCCAACAAGTTCTCTTCGCTTGCTTTCTGGCCGGTTCGGGCTACGGCCTTCTGGTGGCCGATTACGAACCGTGGATGGGGACGCTCGCCACAATCATGGCCATCGTCTATACACTCCTGACATACTTCGCGATGCTTCGATTGCCCAAGTGGGAAGAGTTGGCTCTCCTCTTTTTGGGCATCGGGATGGCGTTCCTCGCCGTCGTGTTTCCCTTGCAGACGTCGTCGGTTTGGGTTTGCGTCGGCTGGTCCGTGCTCGGGTTGGCCCTGTGGTGGTTCGGGATGCGGATCGACACTCAACCTTTGCGAGCGATGGGATTGATATTTCTCGGCCTGGCAGTTTTGCGATTACTATTAGTCGATACTCCATGGCAAGGCCGCGGAATCGTCTTGCCGATTTTGAATGGTTATGCCATCCCCGCTTTGATTGTGGCCATTTGTTTTCTGGTGGCTGCGGAAGTTTCGCGTCGCATGTTAAAAGCGCCGCCGCAACTGCGCCGGGGAGTTCAGGCCGTGTTGGGACTTGGAGGCGTGGTCCTGGTCTGGTTCATTCTGACGTTTGAAATCTATCACTTTTTTGATTCCCGTTGGACCGCCGATCATTTCATCGCTCGCACGGCCGTATCGATCATGTGGGCGTTGTACGCAACTGGCGTCCTGGCCGTCGGATTGCGTCTGGACAGCGAGCCGCTGCGTTGGACGGCCCTCGGGTTTTTCGGGCTGACGCTCCTGAAAGTCGTTTTCGTCGACACGGCTCAACTGGACGGGCTGTATCGCGTCGCAGTCTTTTTGGGATTGGCCATGATGATGGGCATCGGAGCTTGGGGATATCAAAAACTATTTGCTCCCACCACGGGTGCTGTTGGCGGAGGGGAAGACCAATGACATTGCCAAGAAGTATCTTCGTCGGTGCCGCTCTGCTGTTGTTGCTTCCTGGTTTTTCAGGCGGTCAGGAAAAGTCGGAGCAATCCACTTCGGCAGAGTCGTTACGTCATTGGCAATACTTCCACACGGTCACCGCGAAAGGCGACGATAAGGGTAAGTATCGTGATTTCTTCTTGCCCCCGGCGGTCTTCGGTCCCGCGCGTACTGACCTCGTGGACCTTCGTCTCTACGACGTCGGCGGGAAAGAAATTCCCTATGCATTGCGAGTTCTGAAACCAGACACCCAGCGCGAACCGATCTCGGCCAAAGTCTACAACCGGACGACCAATTCCGACGGGTCGGCGTCACTCCGCCTCGATTTGGGAAAGGACGGTGGCGAGCATAACCAAATACAGATTGATCTTTCGGGCGTCAATTACCGCCGCCCATTCAAGTTGGAAGGGAGCGACACCGACGGAAACTGGAGCACGATCCTGGACAAAAAATTCGTGACCCATTACAAGTACGGCGATCAGACAATCCGCATCGACCGATTCGAATATCCCGACAGTCGGTTCCGATACCTGCGGCTGACTGTGTCTTTGGACCCATCGAAAGAGAAAAAGAAGCGAGAAAAGGACGCGAAACTCATCCGCAAAGTTCAGATCTTTCGCTTCGTCGATCTTCCCGGCAAGAGTCAAACGCACGACGCGGCGCTGGACGTTCGACAAGCCGTTCCCACCGGGCTCGGTCCCGGATCAGCCTGGTACATTACCTTCGGAGGCCACAAGCCGCCGATCGAAAAGTTACTGTTCCACACTTCCAGCGCCCACTTCGTTAGGCCTTATCGGCTCGAAGGAATCACAGGTGGCGGGTCGTCACAAACCATTGCCCGGGGAGAATGGAGACGCGGCGAGGAAAGCGACATGCCGCTTGTAATCCAAGTCCCGGAGCGGTCGTTTCGAAAATTTCGTCTGGTCGTGACGGACCAACGAAATGAACCGCTCCAACTCAATCGAGCCAAGTATACGATGTGGGCACGGCAAGTCATCTTCGAGTCGTCCGGCGAAATGAAGCTCCCGTTACGCTTGTATTACGGCAACCCGGAGGCCAAACCACCAGGCTACGATTTCGCTGCTCGTTTGCCCAAGAAACTCGCCTCCACACCCGTCTCGATGTCCGTCGGACCCCAAGAAAAGAATCCCACCTATCAACCCAAACCCAAACCCTGGACCGAACGATTTTCGTGGTTGATCTATGTCGTCTTGGGCTTGGTGAATCTGGTGTTGCTCGGGTTGTTAATTCAATTGGGAAGATTGGCCATCACCCGACACGACGAAAGTCAGAAAACAGAGAACGAATCGGGAACGGAAAAAGAATCGCGATTGGAAAAAGAGAACTCGGCATCTTCGGAACAAGAGAATCCGACGTCTTCGTAAAGTGTCTTCGCGAGCAAACTATACACTCTGGCCTTTCAACAACTCCAACACCCAACACCCGCGAACGTGGAACTTTTCGCGGCGGCAATGGTCGAGAATTTCCAAATCTTCGCAACCGGCCTCTTCCAGTGCGTCGGCCAAAATCGGTATCTGGTCATATCGCTGGCTCTCGTCGATGCCCTCCACGAGATCTTCGACGACTCCACCCTGAGCCGTCAACCAGCGAAGGACGTCAGCTTTCGGTCGTCGGGGCTCTGGCTGTTTCCACGACGGACGAAAGGGATTTCCAAAAACATCGCGGATGGTGTCTGACTGGATTCGCGCTTCTTCGCGATGCCCTGTTTCGTGGACTTGCGTTCTTTCCAAGGCAGTTCCTGCATGATTCCTCGCATTGGATCGAGCAATGGTTTCCCGCAGTTTTCCAAGAAACTTGGGGACAGAATTCCACAAAAGACAAAGAGCCGGAGGAGTTCTGCTCGCATTCTCCCCATCCAAAAACTTTCCGTAAAGGGTCTGCGTAAACCTCGCGAGTTCTCTCCGACCCGTTGGCATCGGTGTTCCGAGTTGTTGCTCCAAAAAGCCCAAGACACGCTCGTCCTCGATCGAATGAGAATCGCTAACCAAACGGCCACAGCAAGCGAGGATCAGGAACCGAAGTTTTGGAAGGCGAGCCATCGCCTCCCAACAATTGGAATTGTCCCACCTTCTCGTTTTGGCAATTCGCCCGCGGAGGTGCTTGAGCAAGAGGCGGGGTGATTCGCAAGTCTTCCATTCGATTTCGTTCACGACGTCCCTTGCGTGTAAGAGGAGTTGCATTCCAAAAGCATCCGCACGACCCAACAACCGCGAACGTGGATTTTTCCATTGCGGCAGTGATCCAAGATTTCTACATCGTCACAACCGGCTTCTTCCAACGCATCGGCCAGAATGGGAATCTGATCGTATTGGTGGTCGTCCTCCATCGCGGCGACCAACTTACTCGCAGTCCCATCGTTTCGGGCGAGCCAGCGTTCGACCTCGTCCTGCTTTTCGTATGAGAGAGTCAGGGGAGGCGGATAGAAGGGATTTCCGAAAACGTCTCGGATGATGTCGCTTTGAACTCGGGCGGCATTGTGTATTGCGGCTTGGAAGACACGTTCTGTTTCGTCCTTGTTTTCAGCACAAGCTCGCGCCTTGTGAGCAACCGCCTCTCGCAACTTCCCCAGACCATCGGCAGGGGAAATGGTCAATGCCTGGGCGATGGCTCGGCTTGGTCCCCGCCGTTCGAACTGAAGTTGACTTCGGACTTTTTGCCGCTCCGTCCCGCTCGTTGGGAAGGGCGTTTCGAGATATTCCTCGGCCAGGTCCAAAAACTTTTGGATGCGCCGAGATGGAGACGGACCTGCGAGTTGCTCAATACAGGCAAATATGACCCACCGAACTTTCAACGGCACGGACTGAGTTCCCTCGGAACCAAACCAGATGTCCCACCGCTCGAATTCGTCAGTGCGCGTTCGCAAAAAACGCAAAAGGTGACGAGGTGATTCGCACGTTTCCCACGACAACTCGTCGAGACCGTTGGCAAGAGTTTGTCCCATGATGTGCGTTCCTCATCCGAAAGGAGGCATGTTGTTGAGAACTGCGAAAGTAGCAGGCACACTCCGTGTGCCGTTCGCCGGGCTTTGGTCACGGCACACGGAGAACGGGAAATAAATGAGTGCCCGTTTTCTTGAGGGGCTTTTTCAAAGTCCCTCGCCCCGCAAGCGGGGCGAGGGATGTAGGGTGAGGTGTCTTGCGTGGGGCTCGCCAACCTCGGAAAATATTGCGTAAACCAATTTTCTTTTATCACCCCTCACCCTAAATCCC
>CAYYUU010000761.1:0-4527 GCA_964474955.1 uncultured Alcaligenaceae bacterium
AACGATAAAATTACAGCGACCCCACCGGCGACTGGCGTCACCTTGGCATGAGTCATCCGCCGTTGATCCGGTTTGTCGACCAGGCCGATCCGAAGCGCGACACCCCGAACCACCGGCACCAACAAAAGCGAAAGAACGAGTCTGGCAGTAAAGGCAGAGAACAGAACCATTGTTTGAGGAACCTTTCCGTGTGGTTAATCCTACTGAATGGCACAATGATCAACCTTCTGGCAGGCTCACCTGAGAGGTCTTCCCGGCGTCCGAATTCAGCGACGGAAGATGTTGGGCGAGAGAAGGCACTATCCAAAGTGAAGAGGGAAGGTGTAAAAAGTCTGGACTCCGTCCCCGTGGGTGACAACAACCACCGACGATCTGCCGGGCGCAGACTTCGTCCCCGTGGGTTGCAGAAACCCTCAGCGTCATTTCACCATCAATGTGCGTCCATGCAGTCAGTCGATGCATTCCACCGGGCCCTCCTTGCCGCGGCGACTGAAATTCACGAGCCTTCGGGTCTTGATGCGTCCCGCTCAACCGTTCTTGGCGTCCAGGAGCAACGATTAACCTTGGCCATCTTGGAGAGTCACAACGTGGTTTTGGTCGAGCGTCACCGACGCCCCTTGTTGGATAAAATCGACCCAAACAACAAGTCGCTTGCCTGGCCCTTGGCGTTCGACCACGCCAACAAATCCTCGCAAAGGTCCGTCACACACACGCACGCGAGTGCCTGGGACGAATTTCGGTTCGGGGGTGATGGGAAGTCCAGTTGCGAGTAACTTGGCGTTTTGTTCGAGGTCCTTTCGCAGGCTCTCCTGGTCCGGAACGTTCAGGTGTTGAACGACTCGCTTGGTGGTGAGCGCTTGAATCCGTTCTTCCGGCGTCGCGAGCAGAAAGACGTAACCCGGAAACAACGGCAGGTACGAGTCCGATTGCCTCCCCCGAGTCGTTTTCGTCTTTCTCACTTGGGGCAGGTAGTAGGGAATCTCCCACTGGTAGAGTTCGCGTCCCAAGCTCTTTTCTTGGCGAGGGCGGACGTGTAACACCCACCACTCTCGGCCAGGGAAATCCGCCCCCGCGTCGAACAAGGTCTCCGGGTGAAACATGGGTTCGGGCGATAGTATGGGCATGGCAGTCAATTCATGAAGCAAAGGCAGCGATACTTTGGATCCCACAACCTTGCGGGAACTCCGGTCCTAGTTCCATCGGCCAGTCCGTAGCAAGTGTTCCTGGGTGGCCAAATAGAGTACTTCGACTTCTTTTCTGTCTTCTGCGGTCAGGGGGCGGTAGGTCTTGACGAAAACTTGAAACTGGTAAACCGGTGCGGGCGGGTCGGTTCGGGGGACTTCCGAGCCAAGCGACATCCACTTCTGCAACGCCGAAGCGTGACGGTGGGGCGACAATCGCATGCCCCCCTTGCGCGGGTTCAGGCCCTTCCCGGCGAGGTTGAACTGGCCATAAAGCAAATATCCCTTCTGGGCAGCCGAGTTCTTCATCTCCACTTCCACGAACCCGATCGGATGTTTCTCTCCGGCCTCGTGGACGCGCTCGTCCAATAGGACCCAACCTTGAGACGTGTAACAGCGAGTCAAGTCATGCCAGTTTGGGAACGGGTAATCGACAGAGACGATCGCTTTGAGGTCCCGTTTCTCGTAAGTCCAGGTCGACGAGAGTTCTCCGAAGGCGCTGCCAGCTTCTCGCTCCGTCGATTGAAACCTCATCTGATTCCAACCCCCAATCGTTTTCGGAAGTTCTTCCGCCGTCACACCAACCATGGGCCTTTTGGCTTCCTCGGCGTTGGGCCAGCTTTCGGAAGCGAGAAATCCATAAGCCCCAAAGTGAAGTACCAAAATCAACACATACAGACCGCCCAAGAGCCAGTGCTTCGCCTTCGGTGACGAGCAAACCCAGGCGGGAAGTCGAGTGGTTACTTGTTCCTGGGCGTGGTCTTCGCCTTCGCTCGGTTTCGAGGCCTCTTTCGGCTCACTTGGGGCAAACAGGAATAATAAAAACCGATCCGTACTCCAGACCATCCCAAAGGCCAACAAGAACACGACCACGCCGAGAGTTTCGTGACGCCATCCGTGGGACAAATCGACACCCCACCACACCTTGCAAATCGTTATCGTCACAACACGCGTCACGTTCGCCGCAAGGACCCAAGCAAACGCCGAGGGAATCAACAACAGTGCGTGAACCCAGTGACGCCGATAGAAGAACACAAGAAAGACCGTGCAGGCAGCGATCGAGAAGAACGAATTGATCCCACTGCAAGCGTCCTCGACCAACAATTGCTCGACGGCACGCGCCCCCGGAATCTCGACGACGTTCCCAGCCATGTTGTGACGCAACCCAACGTAGTCCAGCACGCGACTGCTCCATTGCGTCGTGATGGCCTTGAGAGACAGAATGATTTGACGGTCAAGTTCGAACGGGGGCGGAATGACTAGCGAGAGAAGAACCAGGGCCGGCAGAAAACGCCAAACCAAGCTCGTCCCACCGAAAACATAGGCGATCGAAGCAAGCGTCAAGAGTGCCGCGACCGAACCAAGCCAGGAGGAGTAGAGGAGTTCGGCAGCGAGAAGAGTCGTCACCGAAAGACCAAATGCGACGACCGTCAAGGCCGAAGAACCGGGCACCAGGTCCAACCGAGACTCGCGCCAGCGAACAACAGCCAGGACGATTGCCCCGACAATCGCGAGTGGGAAAAATTGATAGTGGGGGCGAATGATCATCTGGACGCAGTGCTGGTAAACCAGCGGCGCGAGAGCCAAAATGATGGCCCCAGCGATGACCAACCAGCCCAACGAGATCGTGGACGGGTTGGATTCTCGCGAGGATTGGAAGGAACTCGGGAGAGAGCGGTTGGCCGGTTGCTCAACCGTGGGCGTTGTTGCTTCCATGTGTTGTCTTTGCATCCCGTTGGGCTTAGAGGTCGATCAACGAATGAGAATTTTCTCGGACTGCAAAACTAAATCCTGCTTGTTCAGCCTACCCTCGATGCACAGCCCGAAGCCCAGACGGCTGCGGGAACTGAGACCGAGTCGTTACTTCTTCATTTGTTCCTTGGCCTTCTGGCGATAGTGCGATGCGAGGGTCGCGTCTCCCAGGGCTTGATAGATCGTCGCGAGATTTTGCAATACTTCGGCATTCTTCGGCGAGTCCTTCGAGACCTTCTCGAAATCCTGGAGGGCTTCCTGCCACATCTTCAACTTCATGAGGAGCGTTCCGCGGGTCTCGTAAAGCCTGAAGCGGAACTTCCCTCCCCCGCTCCGCCGAAGCGCCATGGTGGCGATGTTCACACCCTTTCGCCAATCCTTCTCCGAGGAAGACTCGCCCAGCATCGTCGCCTTGTTGTTCGCGAACAACGGGACCGTCGGCGCCAGGCGGTAAGCCTGCTCAAAATGCAACTGGGCTTCCTTTTTGCGACCTTCTTGCCAATCCAAAACGCCGAGGGCAAAATGGGCCGCGCCGGACGGATTTCCCGAAACCAAGAGCTGGCGAAATCGGTGTTGAATCAATTTCGTTTCCAGCCCCGAAGTATTCGTCATGGCCAGGAACCTGTCGAGCAATTGAGTGTTGGTCGGGTCGAGTTGAATCCCCTTCTCGAGCAATTCCAGACGCCGCCCGAGGTTCGCACCAAGGGTGGCCTCGTTGGTAATCGCCGGAACATAACACGCCTGCGAAATCGGCCCCGGGTTCCCCAGCATTCCGAACCAAACGCCCGGACGAATGCGGGAACTCGGAGGGCCAGAATCGGCCTTCTGGAGCGAGTCCGACCAGGCGAGATAAAGGAGGGCCAGGTGGGTTGCGTAAATGAGTTTGTGACGCTTGGATGTCGCGTTCGCAAGCCCCTCGCGAAAAATCTTGTCGGCCTTCGCGTACTCTTCGTCGAGTTGCAAACACTTGCCCCAAAGCAGGCGGGCACTATTGTCGGTCACGTCCGCCTCGGCGCGGGGCCGAAAATGGCTGATCGCGAGTTGCGTTTCTCGGCGAGAACGGTCTTTCTTCCCTCGCAGACGGTAGATGATCGCGAGGTCGTAGTGGGCCTGTGGCTTGACGTTCACGACCTTCCGGAAGAACGTCTCTGCTGGACCCAACTTCCCTTCGAGGAGGAAAATTCTCCCCACGTAATATTGGGCCTGGCTCCGATTTTTGATGGCGCCCTGGAGAGCCTTCAGGAGATGTTGTTTCGCGAGGATAAGATCTTCTCGCGTCACACTTTGTTTTTCCAAGGTCTGCGAAGCTAACCAAAGGTGAGCTTCTGCAGCCTCTTTCCCTTTTGCCTCAACCACGAGACGGAACAATTCTCGGCTCTGCTCGCGATCACCCTGATAGTACGAAATTTTCGCCAGACGAAGAAGGACATCCGGGCGTTGCGGGGGTGGGCGCGGGACCGCGGCTGGCATCACCTGCGGCTGCTTTCGAGCGGCAACAATCGGTTCAATCAGGACTACCAGGTCGAGGTCGACGGCCGCCAGCTCCCGGGGCTGAGCGTGTTCGTTCGCAAGGGCGACACGATCCACCACAGCT
>CAYYUU010000762.1:0-4526 GCA_964474955.1 uncultured Alcaligenaceae bacterium
AGGCGGAAAATATCGATATTGATACCGTGTACGGTTGTTGTCCCTCATTCCAAACTCCCGTCGATTTCGTCCGTGAAGAATTCCAAGAAGCCGATTGAGCAACTTACTCTACCCTCGCCGACACATAATCTTGTGTCCGGAAGAACTCCACAGTCTGGTCTGGCTTTTCGATACAAAACGAAGTCGGCAGGTGAACACAACCATGACCCGAGACATAAGGTCTCGCAGCTCCATAAAGTATGGCCGGTTCGATTTGGAGGGAAGCAGCTTTCTCGACTTCGATGAGTCTGCGTTTGTTGGCTTTGACTTGAATCGTCCAGAAGTATTCTCCCGGGAACAAACTACATCCTTCGACGCCGATTGTATATGTTGTCGGGCCAACCTTCAGTTCATCGGTAGGTAGTTGGCGAGTACCGAAACTTGTGACGAGGACGCGGTCGCTCGTTCGCCACAAGAGGCAAAAAACATGGACGTTGCGAACGTCGCGTTTCAAATGGACTCGCAGGCGAATCCAGAAGGGGTCGTTAAACGCAAACCGTGATCGGGGTATTTGGTTTTGGTCGAGGGTGACGAACTCTTCGATGTCTGCCTCTTCGCTTTGGATTGGAAATGATATGGAGTTTTCCGACTGGTTGGTGATTTCGTTGTACCGCGTAATAGCTTCGTCGGGAGTTCCGTCGTGCTGGACTTGACCAGCATCGAGCAGGATTCCTCGCGAGCAAAGGGCTCGGACGGCGGCCATGTTGTGGCTCACGAACAAAACGGTCCGTCCGCTCTGGGCGACGGCTTCCATCTTGCCCAGGCATCGCCGCTGGAATTCCAGGTCGCCGACGGCGAGGACTTCGTCGATGATCATGATTTCGGGCTCGAGGTGAGCCGCGACGGCAAACGCCAAACGTACTTTCATGCCCGAGGAGTATCGCTTGACGGGTGTGTCCAAAAATTCTTCGACGCCCGAGAAGTCCACAATCTCGTCGAACTTGCAATTTACTTCGCGCCGCGTCATTCCCAGAATGCTGCCGTTGAGGTAGACGTTCTCGCGGCCCGTCAGGTCGGGATGAAATCCGGTCCCGACTTCCAACAAACTCCCGACTCGGCCACGCAGTTCCGCTCGCCCGTTTGTGGGTTCGACGATCTGACTGAGGATTTTTAAGAGGGTCGATTTGCCCGCGCCGTTGCGTCCGATGATACCGACGACTTCGCCTCGCTGGACCTGGAACGAAACGTCTTTGAGTGCCCAGATGTTCGTGGGTTGATTGCCTTGCTGTGATGTAAATGTTCGAAATGGCGCGGAGACCCAATTCATCAGGACGTCGCGCAAGTCGCGATAACCACCCGAGAGACGTTGGCCGAGACGGTATTGTTTGGAAATGTTGAGAATATTGATGGCGGGTTTCATGGGTATCCAATTTACAATAGTTTGGATCCTGCGAAACGCCATCACAACCCTTCACCCCCGAACCCCTCACCCTAAATCCCTCTCCCCGCAAGCGGGGCGAGGGACTTTGAAAAACGGATAATCGAAGGATGAGAAGTTTTAATGGCGGTCTCAAAAATCCACAATCAAATAATATCCGCAAAGCTCCTCTCGGTCGCACGAAAATATACACACCCGGTGATAAATAGAATGAAACTCACAGTTGCCGAAGCACTCAGCGAATAACCATCTAACTCAGCGCCAAGCATAACTCGTCGAAAATTGTCGATCAGGCCATATGCTGGATTCAAAGAGAGCCACGTCGCACCGATCGAGTTATGCACTTTCTCAGTCTGCATATATATCGAAGGTGTGGCGAACATCCATAGTTGCATTCCGAAGGGAACAATATATCGAAAATCACGATAGCCGACCGTTAATGCCGCGATCCAAGAGCCCACACCCAACGCGCACAGAATTAGACATAACAATATCAAAGGAGCGATCAACATAGTTGTCGATGAGACGAAACCCCAGGCAACCATCAGGATCAAGAAAATTCCGAAGGCAAACGCGAAGTCGACGAGCGATGCTCCCGCCGCGGCCATTGGAATGAGCAATCTCGGAAAATAGACTTTCGTGACCAGGTTTTGGCTTCCGACGACGCTCTGACTAGCACTCGTCACGGCGTTCGCAAAGAAGCTCCAAGGCAACGTCCCCGCGAAGACGAACAGCGGGTACGGAATCGGATCGGTGTTGAGTCCTGCGACTCGGCCGAAGAAAACCGCGAAGACGATCATCGTTGCGAGTGGTTGTAAGACTGCCCAGGCAGCTCCCAAGACAGTTTGCTTGTATCGAACCTTGATGTCGCGCCACGCGAGAAAGTAGAGTAATTCTCGATAGCGATATAGCTCCCGGAGGTCGAACAATTGCCAGAGTTTGCGACGCTCGATGATCGTGAGTTGTTCGTCGGATTGGTGCTCCAAATCGGTGTCTGTGTTGTCCAATGAGGGCGGATCTTCGGGGACCGTTGATTGCGAAGAATTCGAAACTACTTCATCCGTGGCGTTCACGGGAGCCTCATAGAAAATAGACCTTGGTCACAACCGTGTGTGTTTCCAGGGATTTGATGCTGATCAATCCCTTTTGCAATTGGAAGATGATAACAAGGTCGGGTCTGCGGGGCTAGCCGGATGTGGTGGAGACCAAAGCGTCCGCGGAGTTGATGCGCTCCAAAACAAAAGCAGGCGTCCTTTCACGGAGCGAAAGGCGACACTGGAAACAAAACAAAAGACAACGGCACACGGAGAGTGCCTACTACTACAAAAACAAAACATCTGATGCTGCGAGCAAACGAATGTCCGACTTTCCCCACGACAAAAACAATTACGACTTCGTCGCCGAACATGGAGACACCCACGCAGTCTTGGCCTCCGGCGAACGAGCCGCGATCCAAAGCCACTTGCCAAAAGGCGAAGGCATTTATCTGGTTGCGGGAAAAGTGACGTTTGGGGGATTCGAAGCGACGGGCGTTTTGCCTGCGATAAAGAAACCCAGAAATTACGAGCCAGCACTCATCTACCCGCCAACAGACCTCTCGCTTGACTGTCAGTGGATTGCGGTTCCAACCGACGCGACGACCTTGGTCCTGTCCGACCTCCAGACGGGAAAAAGCGGAAAACGATTCTGGCCTGTCGAGTCCGATGGATTTCCTTTGTGTCGAGCCATCCATCCGAATGGCGAGTGCATTGCTTACCGCACGGCGCACGCCGTCAAACTCGTGCGGCCCGAGGGAAACTTATGGCACGAGGCGGAATTTTCGCAAAGTGACGAGAGGTATCCTGCGGCTCCGACGGCGAAGGTAGCGCATGGCGGCGAAACGTTGACGTTTTCAGCTTGTGGTCAGTATCTTTGGTTCACCCATGTCGGTTCGAACGGCGATAGCCTCATTCTCCTGGAATTCCCGACGCTCAAAGTCCTCGACCGTTGCGACGTCCCCCACAACCCGGCCAGCTACTACGACAACACCCGGACTTGGGGCGAGACCGAAGCGTCTCTCAATCTAAAAACCGACACTTTGTATCTTGTTCGGCAAGCCGGAGACACGCTGCTGGGTGTGACGGTTCATTCTCGTGACAGGCACCGCATCGTGACGAGTCCACACCAACTCGACATTCACGACAGCAAGGTCAACACTGACCGAATTAACGAGATTGCCTTCTCGGCGGATGGAAAGCAAATTGCAGCATTGAACAGTTACGGGATGTTGTTTTCCGGCAATGCCGAGACCTTCGAACTGAATGCTCAAACTTCCTTCGTTCGTTTCGGACTCGGAATCTACCGAGATTACGAAGACATCGAGCAAATTGGATACTGGAACAATCTCCTGTTCGCGCTCGGAGAAGATCGACACCTTCACATTCTGGAATCCAGGACGTTGGCGTGGAAAAATACTTTCACTTTCGTTGCGGGAACCTGTAACCTTCTGCCGAATGGAGTTTTCCTCCGCACGTTCGACGAGGAAACGGTCGTGTTGCAGTTTCAGTTGACGCCGGAACCTGTGTCCGTGGTGTTTGAACTCGACGCGAAACTCGGCACGGTCCATCGAGTATTACAAAAACAAGGAACGGATTGGACTCTCGTTACCGAACCGGTGGCGACCGTCGAGCCGAATTTCCGGTTTGAGGATTGACAACAGAGACGACTCCGTTGAACCTCATTAGCTCATCCCCAACCTGATACCCGAACGAGCGAGGAACCCATGTCCGCCAGAGGAGTGCTTTTTGCATTGGACGACGCGCAGCAAGATGTTCTGAGCGCTGCCGTCAGCGACGAGGAAGTTGTGAATGTGGTCGCGCAAATTGCAGAACAATGGGACCGAGAATGGCTGTTCGAAACCGACAAGGCTTGGGATGCGATCCACCGAAGTTTGACGGACGGGAAATTGGAGTATGCCAACGGTGAGTATCCGCTGAACCATTGCATCCTCGGCGGTTACCAACTCCATGAAGGTTCGGGATGGGTTGTTTCTGTTGTGCCAGCCGAGCAAGTCAAGGACGTGGCCGAAGCACTGAAATCTATAGACAAGAATCGCCTGCGAAAGGGTTAT
>CAYYUU010000763.1:0-4525 GCA_964474955.1 uncultured Alcaligenaceae bacterium
GATTCATGATTCCGCTGGGGAAGGTAGTGTTTCCGTTCGTCGCAACAGCTGCGTGCGGGGCTGACGAGAGTGTACCCACGTCGGAGAGACACAAATGATGGTGAGGAGGTGCGCGAGAGGATCGAGGTTTCGGTTGAGGTGGTGTCCGACGACGACGCTGTGTGTCCATCAGCTGTAAAACGGAAGTCGAACCATCTCGCGCATCGCCTTGGGGGAGAAGAAGTAGCAGTCACAATCCCTGTGCCGTTGCCTTTTGTTTTCGTTACGGCACACGGAGTATGCCTACTACTTTGGTCGCGGCACACGGAGTGTGCCTACTACTTTTCTCCCACCATCAAGCGGGTAAGTCAGCCTGTTAGAGATATGTTATTCATCTATGGAAATTCTGGGAGCATCGGCCCAGAGATCTTCGAGTCGATAGTAATCCCGTGTCTCCTCGTCGAAGACGTGGACGACAATGTCGCCGTAGTCTTGGACGACCCACTTGCTCGCCTCGTAACCCTCAATGGACAAACGCTTATCACCCACAGCGTTCAAGGCTGCGTCAATTTCTTCCGTAATGGCGTGAATTTGACGCCGGCTGGAGCCGGTAGCGATGACGAAATAGTCATAGAGAGGACTGAGTTTCCGCATGTCAAGGACGATGATTTCTTTGCCCTTGAAATCACGAGCCACGCGGGCACAGAGAACGGCACGGTCGCGGGCTGGGGTCTTGATCAACCGAGCCTCGCTTCTAGCTGTTGTCTTCAAAGGACCTCCTTTCGCACGCAAGCCATCAGATGCGGAGTTGGGAACGATGTCCTTTGCCAAGCTAGCAGCAATAAGAGAAGAATCGTTCGCACCTCCTGACCGGGTGTTTGCGAGCACGTTGGAGTAATTGAAGCCTGACAAATCGTCAGACCAGCTTCGGATAGGGGTTCCATTACGACAGGAAGAAGGCAAATGGGAGTCTCGATCCGAAAAATCCGTCGAGACATGATTACCTTCTATCATCCTAGTATTATCATCCATCGTTTGCCCCCTTCCGTCAAGGTATTGCTGGGTTCCCAACCCCCACAATTCGAACCGAGGTCGTCGTCGTGGGTAAATCTGCACCGGTTGGAAAAATCAGAACTTCGCCGATTTTGGCCCCTCGATACACAAGATTGACAGGCTTCGAGGTGACAATGTTCGCGGCGTAAGTCCCAAGAAATGTTGGATCTACGGTTTTTCGAGCGTTGTCCGATGCCCAGACAGGGGCAGAAGGTTCGGCCAAAGAGAAATGCCCTAGCATCGTCGGGACCATGTCGATATATATTCCGCCGACCATTCGAGCCCGGATCCGAGAAAAACATTTCGTAGATCGCACCCGAATTCGGAAAGCAACAGCTGCTCACGAAAAGAAAAACGGAAACACAGCGCGGCCCGCTCCCGCGCTAAAGGTACTCACGGACGAGAAGGAGCTATCGACCATGTGGAAAAAGGTGTTCGGAGGCTGTGCCCTTGTAGTCGGCATCGCCGCAGTTGGGACTTGTGGTGTGACCGACTACTTTTACGATTGTGCCGTCCCAAGGTTGGAGGTTGCGTCGAACGCGGACCTCGCTCCCGTGCGGCCACGAGAGAATGTGGCCCGCAGCGAGATTTTCCCAATCGCTCGTGCCCCTCGGCCAAAACCGGAAGAGTGCGAGTTGTTCGTTCCGCACGAAGCCTCGCCGAGAAAAGAAATAATCCAAATCGACCCGGTTTTACAAGAAAAATGTCGGGAGGCAGTAATCCGTCCGAATTTGGTGAAATCGAAAGTCGTGCCGATGGAGGAAGGGCAAGGAGTCGTTGTTCGGAGTGAATTCGGGATGGATTACGAAGAGAGCGAACCCGCAAGGTTTCCTCCCAACCCGCAGAAGGAAAATCCTCGGCAATTGGACGGGCCTACGTGGACGGGGGCGAGTACATTTGGCCTCGCCTTCAATGCCGCCTTTGGACCAGCAGTGACCGACGCTCTGGCCATTGCGTTGAATCCCGTGACACCTGTTCGACGGACCTGGAATGGGGGTTTCGGGGAAGAACAAGAAGTTCCAGGAGGGAAAGCTTCGACTCCCGAAGATGAGAGCAAAAGGTACATGTACCACGAGGAAGACGAGCACCACCACCATGGCAGTTGCCCTTACCTGAACGGTCACACGCCGTATTGTCCCCGACCTTACCATCGTCCTTTCCGCAAGACGAAGTCGGAAACTCCTGCGAAACCGGCCCGACGAACCCTAGAAAAGTCCACGGAGAATCAGCAAGGAGAGAACCGTCCGGCGAGCAACGAGCAATCGAAGGCGAACACACAAGACGCCCGAGAATTCGAAGGCAGCTGGAGCGGAGCGTGGTTGTATGGTGAGCCTTGCGAAGTGCCGGAAGAGAAGCCTGCTGTGGGGGCTGAGAACTTTCCGTGGCACATGCTGATTCCGTTGAGTTGGTAAATCGTAGAACAGGCAATCCTGCTTGTGCGCGTCTCGTTGCTTTGGGAGCAGGCAAGATGCCTGCTTTACGAAACATCACTTCACCCACGAATCGCTTTGTGAAACAACTCGCCCGCTTGGTCAATCTGAGCGGGCGACGTGAAGCGCCCGACGCTCAATCGGATGGCTCCCTTCGCGACTTGTTTCGAGACACCCATCGCTTTGAGCACCGGCGAGATATTCACCTTCCCCTCGTGACACGCCGAACCCGTCGACGCTGCGATTTGCGGAATGGCTTCCAACAATTCCGAATTGGTGTAACCGAGGAAGCTCACGTTGAGAGTGTTCGGCAATCGCAATTCGGGATGTCCATGCAAGACGATTTCCTTTCCGCAGACCTCCCGGAGATGACTCCACAAGCGATCTCGCAAATCTTGGAGTTTTTTCGTCGCTCCCGGAAGACTCTCGGAAGCGAGCTCCGCGGCTTTTCCAAGACCGACAATGTACGGAACATTCTCGGTGCCTGCCCGACGTCCGCTCTCGTGCCCTGCCCCGTGGATCAACGGCTCGGGTTTCAATCCGCGACGAACAAAGAGAGCACCAATGCCCTTCGGGGCATATAGTTTGTGTCCGGCGATCGTCATCATGTCTACGTCGAGTTCGTTGACGTGGAGCAGCACTTTGCCGAGTGACTGGGATGCATCGGTGTGTACGAGTGCCCCGTAGTTGTGGGCGATCTCGGCGATCTCGCGGATGGGTTGAATCGTGCCGACTTCGTTGTTCGAGTGCATCACGCTCACGAGTGTCGTCGAGCGGTTGATGACTTGGTGGAGGTCACTTGGCTTGACCATCCCATGTTCGTCAACGGGGAGTATCGTGAGCTTACATCCGAGTTTCTTGAGGAACTGACAGGGAACCATGGTGGCCGGGTGTTCGACGGCGGTTGTGATGATGTGGGCTCCTTTGACCCACCGACCGAAGATGCCTTTGACCTTCGCGAACACGGTCCCTTTGATGGCGTGGTTGCTTGCCTCGCTGCCGCCACCGGTGAAGACGATTTCACCAGGTTCGGCACCGATGAGGTGGGCGAGCTGTGCCCTTGCAGTTTCGACGGCATCGTGGGCGAACTTGCCGAGGGCGTAGGTGCTGGAAGGGTTGCCGAAATGCGTTCGAAGAAACGGAATCATCACGTCAGCGACTGCGGGATCAATCGGCGTCGTTGCGTTGTAGTCGAGATAAATCTGTTGCATGAGCGTGTTGTGCGTTTCCTTAAGCCTTGCCGAGCAGTAAATCGATGACCGAACAACCGCGGATGTGTTCCTTGGCGTCGCGGCAATGAGATATCATATCGGAATTGTCGCATCCTGCCTCTTCCAACCCGTCAGCGAAAAGAGTCCCCACGCTCGAAGTGGACTCGGATCAATGGTTGTCGCGTCTTGGTGCGGTTTGAAAAGTTGTTTTCGCTCCGCGAAAAGTGTTTTGTCTTTCGTGACTTCTCACGGAGCGAGAAGCAACTTTCTCGAACGCCACACATATTGACCCGACCGCCCTCGGTCAAAAGACAACCACAACCATATCGAGACCGTTTACCATAATTCCCGAATGTTTTCCTCATTAAACCGAAGCAGAAACCACTCACGCTACAGACTCCCGACGTAGGCAAGAAGAGCCGATAACTCTCCCTTCGTCAGCCGATGGGCTCGCCCGTGCAACTTATGAGAGTTGTGCCGAGTGAAGATTTCTTCGAGCGACTGCGCCTTGCCGTGGTGTAGATACGGTGCAGAACTCGCGACTCCGCGAAGGGATGGCGTATCGAATTCCGCTTGCGCATCCTGCATCCGGGCGGTTCCGATGTCATGTTGTTTGGCATCCTGGAAAGTGTCACCGCGATGACACCGAGCACACGCGGCCTTGCCGAAGAACAGTTTCTCGCCTTGAGCGATTGCTTGTTTATTCTTCTTGGGCCGAGGAGGACGAACTTTGAGAGATTGGAGATAGGCCACAAGGTCCGTCAGTTCTTGTTTGGAGGGCTCGTAATGGTGAGCCAGCCGCAGAGTTCCGCGAACCCGATCCAATATCGTGGCCGTTTCTCCGTGCCTACC
>CAYYUU010000764.1:0-4523 GCA_964474955.1 uncultured Alcaligenaceae bacterium
GGGAAAGACCTATCCGCATCCGGTCATCTCTCTCGACATTTTGCCGACGGTCGCCGCGGTTGCCGGAGCGAAACTCCCGCAGAAGCGAAAAATCGATGGGGTGAATTTACTCCCGTTCCTCCAAGCGAAATCGGCGAAGAAGAAGCCCCACGACCTGTTGTTTTGGCGTTATGGTTCGAACATTGCCTTGCGACGCGGAAATTGGAAACTCGTGAAACAACGTGAGCGAGGTCAACGAAAACAGCCCGAATTCCAATTATTCGATCTGGCGAAAGACATTCGGGAGACGAACAACCTCGCCAAGAAACAGCCGAAAGTGTTTCGAGAATTGAAGAGCGAACTGGATAAACTGAATCAAGAAATGGTCGAACCTTTGTGGGGGCGACGTCGAAAGAAACGACAGAGGACCAAACCCGTTCGCGGACCGAAAAGCAACTTTCGCAAATCCGAAGGACGAATCACTTTTCGCGGAGCGAACAGCGACGGCTTTGCAAACTTCTCGCAATCTGCTACATCAAATACTAGGAACATTGTGATAACTAATAGAGATGGCAACGTGTCGAGATAACAATGGCCCAACAAAAACCGAGTTGGTTAGCCCTCCTCCAACAACGATGTCCGAAATGTCGCCAGGGGCACATCTTCCAAAACTGGCTTGACGTCAACAAGAACTGCCCCACTTGTGGAGTCGTGTGGGAACGGGAACCAGGCTATTATGTCGGCTCCATGTATTTTAGCTATTTTCTTGCCATCGCCATCTTGCTCGTTGGCGTCGGCCTTTGGTATTTGATTTTTCCGACATGGGATTTCGGTTGGCTCGCCCTGCTCTCCATCGTGACGTTTCTGCCACTCGTGCCGATAATCTATCGGTATTCCAAAGTTGTGTGGATACATTTCGACTTCTTGGTGTGGCCGCATCATCACAAAGGCGAGAAACAAGACGAAACCACTACAATTAATGAGTGAGAAAATACGTCCTCATATTGCTTTTCGCTCCGCGAAAACCAACTTTCGTAAATCCGACTCTGATTGATCCGACGGCCCGAAAGGCGACTATACATAACAACCTGGTCCAACGACTCATTATGCTTACCACCTTTACAGTTCTAATCATGGCAGGCGTCGCGTATGCCCACTGGCGAGAGGGTATATTCACGGGGTTCTGCGCTCTGATTAACGTCCTTATATCTGGAGTCGTGGCATTTAACTTTTGGGAGCCGTTGGCAAATGCCCTGGAACCCGGGTTCGAGAACTCATTTTTCAAAGGATACGAAGATCTCATTTGTCTCGTCTTACTCTTTTGCATCAGTTTCGGGCTCATTCGTTTTGCCTACGACAAGATGACGGTCAACCTAATCGACCACTACCCCATAGTGCAACAATTTGGCGGCGCGTTCTTTGGGCTCTTGTCAGGATACTTGATTTCGGGGTTCTTGATCGCAGTCCTCCAAACCCTCCCCTGGCACGAAAACTTTATGGGCTTTGAACCCCGCAACAAACGCGAGTCGACCCAACGAAGTATCTTCCCACCGGACCGCGTTTGGCTCGCGACGATGAGGCGCGCGGGCGCCTACACGTTCGCAAGTTCGTATTACGAAAATCTTTCGTCAGGGGCCGAGAAGGGCAGCAAGGCAAAGGCAGCAAGTTCCAATTCGCGATACGACCATTACCGCACATTCGACCGGCAAGGATCGTTTGAAATCCGTTATCTTCGCTACCGCCGTTACAACGACGAACGAGGACCCATTCCGTATTTGGGTGAGTTTGAAGAGGAATTGAAATCGAAGTGAATTTGTTGGGATGAAAAACACATTTTGATGTTGTTCTCCATCCCAACGAGCATTTAATTCTTCTCGGCAAACTCAGTCATAAAATCTCGAAGCGCCATCACTCCTTCTCTGGGCATGGCGTTATAAATTGAGGCCCGAAAACCGCCGACGCTGCGATGTCCTTTCAAGTCCGTCATGTTCCGCTCTTTCGCTTGAGCGAGGAACGCTTTCTCGAGTTCGGGTTTGGCGAGCGTGAACGTAACATTCATCTTCGACCGGCTGTCGCGTGCCGCACATCCTTGATAAAACCCGTTGCTCTGGTCTATGACGTCATATAAGAGTTTCGCCTTTTCGGTGTTGATCTTGTCTATCTCTTCCAACCCGCCGATTTCTTTGATGAGCCAATTCGTAACGAGTTTGACGATGTAGACCGCAAAGACGGGCGGAGTATTCTGCATCGAGTGGGCTTCGGCGTGTTTATTGTAGTTCAACATGTCCGGAAACGTCGCGCTCTCCAGGCGAGCCAACATATCATCGCGAACGATCACCAACGTTACGCCCGCCGGACCAGCGTTTTTTTGAGCCCCGCCATAGATCATCCCATACTTGTTCACGTCGATGGGGCGAGAGAAGATGTCGGACGAGGCATCGCACACCAAAGGAACATCACCAACGTCCGGTTCCTTTGAAAACTGAACGCCGCCGATCGTTTCGTTCGACGTGAAATGGGCATAAACGGAATCGGCAGCAACATTGATTTCTTGGTCTTTGGGGGCACGCATGTAGTTGTCGCTTTCGCCGTCGTAGGCGAGGTGGACCGGGCCGAGTTTCTTCGCGTCGGCGATGGCCTTCTTGCCCCATGAACCATTAACGATGTAACTCGCGGGTTTATCTTGTCCCTGGAGAAAGTTAAAAGGGACCATCACGAAGTGGAACCGGGCTCCACCCTGAAGGAATAGCACGCGAAAATTGTCCGGCAGTTTTAACAACGTACTAATGTTTTGGGCCGCTTCTTCGAAAATTTTTATCGACGCTGCCGATCGGTGACTGATTTCCATGACCGAAGCTCCGACACCTGGTAAAGCGAGAAGGTCTTGCTGAGCTTCTTGCAGTACGGGTAACGGCAACACTGCGGGACCGGCGGAAAAATTATAGACACGATTTTCCATCTTGGAAAACTCCTTTCGCGCATGTGAATGAAAGCGTTTCGAGTTCGGACTTCTGGGATTATAGGAAGAAAGGAATAGAGTGGGATGGCGAGCTCAGTGGGGTCACACTTTCGAGTTGTCGGGAAAACAGTTCTTCGATAACCCACAAGCCTGGAGCGCGAGCGAAGGATCGAGTTTTGGCTCTCGCTCGCGCTTCAGGCTTGTAATAAACAATCGACAATTCAAAGGAGTTGGCGGCAGTGGGCAGAATTAAGTCGACCCGTCTTCGAATTCGTCCCAATCGAATTCGTCGAACCGGAATGGATCGAACAATTCTTTCATGTACGGGTCATCATTCAGTTCGACGAATTGTTCGCCCCAATATTCTTTCTCGTCGGCGTGGGACTTGTTCGGGTCAAATTGTGCAGTTTGCAGCCGGCCCTGTTCTCTCGCCATTTTTTCGATCAAGTCCATGTAATCGTCACACGTCAAGACCTTGCAACGCCGACGTTTGGCTGCCGTCCGGAGACGGAGGTCGGTCGAAACGACGTGCAGCTGTTTTGGGCTCGAATCGTGGCGGATCCGTTCTTCGATGAGGTCGTCCGCCTCATCGTGTTTGACGGCGAACAAGATGAGGATGTTTTTGTGATACAGCCGAGAGGGCAAGTGAGGAGGGGCATTCGCTGCGTCGAAGACGACCGTGATTTCGCACTTCTCGTGTTTATGGGCGTGGGCGATGCGAGCAATAAGTCTGTTCCGTGCTTTACGCAAGCACTGCGGACCCACAGTCGTTGGAAAATGTCCCAACGCGTGCATCAAATTATAACCATCGATGAGGTAGCTCTTTCGCATCGGTTCGCTCGATTCTGAGGGATGATCATATTTTCATCATAGGCGCTTTGGGGTTCGAAACTCAAGCCGCCCGAGGGATTTGCGACATTGCCAAGTCACAACTCGGCAAGGTTTTCCGAGTTTCGCCGAGTGGATACAATACAACCGTGTTGACCGATCAACACAAAACAACATTGTTGAAGGAGAAAATCCATGAGTGAAGCCGTCCTCCTCTCCGCGGTACGCACTCCTGTCGGCAAATACCTTGGTGGTCTGTCTCGGTTGACCGCTCCCGAACTCGGTGCGCCGGTCGTGGCCGAAGCCGTCAAGCGAGCCCAGACCAAGCCAGACCAAATCGACGAAATGATAATTGGCAACGTCCTGCAAGCTGGTATCGGTCAGAACCCAGCGAGACAAGTAGCTCTCAAGGCTGGGTTTTCCGAAACCATAGCGGCCTACACCGTCAACAAAGTGTGTGGCTCAGGACTCAAGGCCGTGATGCTTGCGGCGCAGGCGATTCGCGCGGGCGACGCCCAACTGGTCGTGGCCGGAGGCATCGAAAGCATGAGCCAAGCTCCGTACCTGTTGTTCGGGGCACGAGAAGGTTGGAAGTACGGAAACCAACAGGTCGTCGACGCCATGGTTCACGACGGCCTTTGGTGTGCGTTCGAGAACTGGCACATGGGCGAGTCCGCCGAACACATCGCCAACAAATGCAGCGTGACCCGCGAGGAGCAAGATCGGTTTTCCGTCCAAAGCCATCAACGGGCCGCGC
>CAYYUU010000765.1:0-4522 GCA_964474955.1 uncultured Alcaligenaceae bacterium
TTTCATTATTTGAATATTTTTCATTCACACTGTTTTCTTCCTCCTGTATACATGTTTTGTGTGCATACATCTTTATAATCCAGCCATGCCCAAAACAATCGCGAACCGAACCAACCTTTCGCAGTGTGAATCGTGAGTTGTTTTTTAGAATCCCACCTGTCCCAGATCCGAGGGCGGTCCCAAAACGCAACCACTGGACGGTCACACAACCGCATTTGTGAAATAGATTTAGCCCATTGCTCGAAGCCGGATTCCCGAGTCGAGGAAACAGAACATGAGAGAGAACACGGTGTCCGCAGGTATCATCCGTTGGTGTCTAGGGTGTCTGCTCGTCGGATGTACGTTTCTCACTTGGGTGGGACGAGCCGACGCAGCCGTCACACTTCCCGGAGGCGTCAAAGTCAAGAACGTCGATTTCGAACGGCACGTCATGGGCCTTTTCGGTCGAATGGGCTGTAACGCCGGTTCCTGTCATGGTTCGTTCCAGGGCAAAGGCGGCTTGCGGTTGTCGTTGTTCGGGTACGACCCAAGCATGGATTACGCAGCCGTTACGCGCGATGTCCACGGTCGACGTCTCAATCCTGTCGATCCCGACAAGAGCTTACTTTTGCTCAAGGCGACTGGTCAAGTCCCGCACGGCGGGGGCACTCGATTCGGGCGAGACAGCTGGCAAGCCAAGCTCCTGCGCGAGTGGATTGCCAAGGGCGCCAAGTGGAATCAAGGCAAAGGGACAGTCAAGCGAATCCGCATCAATCCACCCGAGCACGCGTTCGGCAAAGTCGGCGACACGATCCAGTTGGGCGTCGAAGCGACCTTTACCGACGGGTCCACGTTGAACGTCGCGCCGTTGTGCGACTTCCGCACGAATGACGATGCCGTCGCCGAAGTCGATAATCTCGGCGTCGTTCGGGCCTTGCGACCCGGCTCGACGGCCATCGTCGTTTCTTATCGCGGGAACGTCCTGCCCGTCCAGGTCATGATCCCCATGACGCTTCCCAAAGGATTCGAATATCCCAACACTCCCGAACACAATTACATCGATCAGCATGTGTTCTCCCGATTGCGGAAAATGAATATTGCTCCGTCGGAACTCTCGAGTGACACAGAATTTCTTCGTCGCGTGTACATCGACACGGTCGGACGACTTCCCGAGCCGAAAGAAATTCGCGCCTTCCTGAAAGACAAGAACAAGAACAAACGGGCCAAGTTGATCGATAAACTGTTGGACCACCCGGACCACGCATCGATTTGGGCCACGCGGTATTGCGACATTACAGGGAACGATACGTTGTCGCTTGAGAATCCACAAAACTTACGCTCGAAGCGAAGTCAGATGTGGCACGAGTGGTTCAAGAAACGATTCCAAGAAAACATGCCCTATGACGAGATCGTCAAAGGGGTTCTGACGGCGACGAGCCGCGAAGGCAAATCCCCCAAGGAGTGGGTCAACGACGAGTACGAAATTCTCAAAAAGGCCATGAAGGGCTTTGAGTTCTCCGACTACGCGAACCGAAAGTCGCTCGATTTATTCTGGCGACGCCGCCAACGCGTGCCGGTCGAACAATGGGCCGAGAAGACTGCCGCCGCATTCATGGGCGTTCGGTTGGAATGTGCCCAGTGCCACAAACATCCATTCGACCGCTGGAGCCAGGAAGAATATCGCTCGTACGCCAACGTCTTCACCCAAGTGGCTTACGGAATCAGCCGCGATGCCCGCAACGCCGCTAACGCCTTGAACAAGAAGCTCTCGAAGGGCAAAAAGAAAAGGAATCAAATTCCACAGATTCGCGAAGTCTACCTCAATGACCGCCCCGTTCGTCCGTTGACTCATCCAAACACCGGGAAGCCGCTTCCGCCACAAGCGTTGGGCGGTCCGGTGATCGACGTCAAACGCGGCGAAGATCCGCGAGTCGCGTTGTTTGAGTGGCTCCGAAGGCCCGAGAATCCATTCTTCGCTCGGAGTTTCGTCAACCGCGTTTGGGGCCATTACTTCGGCAAAGGCATTGTCGATCCGGTCGACGATTTCTCGCTCGCCAACCCGCCGAGTAATGCGAAATTGCTCGATGCCCTCGCCGAAGATTTCGTGAAGCACAATTACGACATCCGCTACATCGAGCGGAAGATCTTGAACTCCAGGACGTATCAAATCAGCTCGAAAACCAATGTCACGAACAAGCTCGACGACAACAACTTCTCGCACGCTTACATCCGCCCGATGCTCGCGGAAGTCTCGCTCGACATCATCAACCAGGCTCTCGGTGCCAAGGAGAACTTTGGTCGAGACGTGAAACCGGGAAGCCGGGCCATCGAAGTCGGTCCGAGCTTCATCCAAACGGGCACTGCGGCCTATGCCTTCCGAGTTCTGGGCCGTCCGCCTCGCACGACAGCTTGTGATTGCGAGCGAGCCTCCGACCCGGCGTTGCCGCAAAAGCTATTCACGATGACCGACACGGGTATCCTCGCCAAGCTCAAACGATCGCCTCGGCTCGCGACCGTGCTTCGCAGTAAGAAAAGCGATGGGGAATTGTTCGAAGAAATTGTCCTTGCCACACTGAGCCGTTTTCCAACCGACCGCGAACGCAAAGCCTTTGCAGCCCACCGCAAAAAAGTTTCCGACCGTCGTGAGGCGTTCCAGGATATTCTGTGGGTTATGATTAACACGAGAGAGTTTATTCTGAATCATTAGAGCACCGAATGAATGCTGATTCGGTGTCTGATACCAACCCGGAGCGCAAGCGGGGGACTCTTAGACCAGCCTGAATCGGAAGCGAGGGCTGGTGTCAAACCCGTCCGTCGCTCCGGATCATCGTTTGACTCTGAGAAATAACAGAGGGTTCGTTTTCATGGTTCGTGTGTTCTTCGGTCTGGTCGTAATAGTCTGCTTGGTCTCGGGATGCGGGAGCCGCGAGGACGACTTTCCGCCCCTGACGCAAGCGGAACGCGAGCAGATGGAACGATACAAGAACGAACTCGACGACCAATGGCAAACTGTGGATCAGTTGGCCAAGGGCGAACCAAAGCCGCCTCCTGTGAACCCACGGCCGAATTGGCCGAGGCCAAATCCCGGAGGGAATCCGAACCCCAGACCGAAACCAAAGCCAGTGGTTCCGGGTGGTCCGGAGTTCACGCAGCCGCCCCGCAATACTCTCACGCAAGTGAACCCCTGGAACCAACCAGACATTCAGGGCAATACCATCAACCTGATTTCCTTGGTAGATATCAAAAAGGATGCGGGGAACAAATGGGCCTTTAGTGGCAAATTACTCGTTTGCCATACCGGAAGCTTTCGTCCGCGCGTTCGCTTCCAGTACCAACCGCCGGAAGAATACGATTACGTGATGAAGTTTTCTCAACCTGGCCTGCGGAACGGCATCGCGCTGATCATGCCTAAACCCCAGGGAGGACACTTCCTCTTCTACGTCGGCGGGCGGGACGGCGGTTGCTCATTTCTTGGCAAACCCGATGTTCGAAACAGGACCGAACCTCAGATTCAACCAGGCCGAATCTACACGACCAAAGTTGAAGTTCGCAAAGGTGTCGTCCGGGGATATTTGGAAGGGAAACTCTACCTCGAACACAAAACGGATTTCAGCGATCTCCAGGCGGACCACTGGAATAACCTCCACACGAAACAACCTATCGTTGGGTTGAGTGTGGACGACCCGACAACATTGCACGAAGTGAAAATCATTGAGGTGACCGGGAAAGGAAAAGTGTTGCCGCGAGGAAAGTAATCGTACTCAACTTTCTCCGTTGCTTTCTGGTGGTGTCGCAGGCATCGGGAGGTCTCGCAACTCAGTAATGTGCACGATCGCGACGCGGGTTTGCCCTTCATACGTCGATGGGTCTTCAGTGCTCGGATAACCAATGGTGACCTCTCGGCGACCAACCATCACGAGGTCTGGGTGATAGATGTCGTAGTGTTGGTCCGTCGAGGTGACGACTCGAAAAGGACGAAAAGGACGGAGACGAATGCGTGCTTTTATATCCTCAGTGGTGAACATAGAATTCTTTGCTCCTGACAGCGACGTGGGTTTATACTGAGATGAGTTTATCCAAGTGGCTGCGACCCTCGCAAGCCCACAACGCAAACCTCAAGTTGGAGACAAAGACATGGCAAACTGGAAGAATCTCGCGAAGGCCGCTTTGTTGGCAGATGGGCGAATCGATACGAAAGAAACGGAGATTATTCGGAAAGAAGTGTTCGCGGACGACAAAATCGATAAGTCCGAACTGGAATTTTTGGCAGATTTGCGAAACTCGGCAGAGTCGTGCGTCAAAGCCTTCACGGAACTGTTCTTTGAGTCGGTTCGGTCGCACATGCTCGCCGACGATGTCATCAGCGATACCGAAGCGAAGTGGCTCCGCAAGGAAATTCTCGCCGACGGAAAAGTCGATGCGGACGAAATCCAACTGCTGAAAGATCTCAAAGCACAAGCCAAAGGTACGAGCCCAGAGTTCGACAAACTGTACGCCGAGATGGTCAAAGAGTAACAACGTCGGAATTCCAGTTGGGCGGCTT
>CAYYUU010000766.1:0-4516 GCA_964474955.1 uncultured Alcaligenaceae bacterium
GCTCGGTGCTGGAGACGATGTGGACCGGTGCCACGTCGACGAAGTCGGGCCCGAACTTGGGTTTCCGTGCGTGCTGAAACGGCCCGATAGCGCGTTCTCGCAAGGGGTCGTGAAGGTCAACGACGAAAACGAACTGCAGGCCCAACTCAAAGAGTTCTTGGCCGATTCGGAACTCGTCGTTGCCCAAGAGTTCTTGCCTACCGATTTCGACTGGCGCGTTGGGATCATCGATCAACAACCGCTGTTCGCGTGTAAATATCACATGGTCAAGGGCCACTGGCAGATTTACAAAGACGGGACGAAGGGTGATTTCGATTCTGGCGACTTCGAGACTGTGCCCGTCGAAGTCGCACCGCGAGACGTCGTGCGGACGGCGCTGAAGGCCGCCAACTTGATCGGCGATGGATTCTATGGCGTGGACATCAAGAAGAGTGGCAAGAAGTGCTACGTCATGGAGGTCAACGACAACCCGAGCGTTGATCACGGTGTCGAAGATGCCGTCTTGCGAGACGAACTCTACAAGCGAGTGATGACCGTGTTTCTGAACCGCATCGAACGGCAAAAGCTGCGGTGGTGAGAAACGCACGAAAGACGCTGACGAGGTCAACTACAAGACCTGGATCATGGAGGGCTCACGGACTGGCCGGGGAGCGCTGTAGCCGACAGCGTCGAGATACCTCGAACCGCGGGGTTGTTCCAGACTCGACGCTTTCGGCTACAGAGCTCCCCGACAAGCCAGTCTGAAACAGCCTTCCTTGAGATGCGAGGCAACCAAACGCAAGAGCGACGCAACATCGCTCGAAAAGCTAAACCTCGCCAACGTTTTTCATGCGATAAGCAGTAGACTATCCGGACCGAAGACTGATTGCAAGAAAGATCAACCATAACACCATTTTCCTTCACGAAACCCGAACCCCAATGACACCCCAACCCCCGCTCCATCTGTTCGCTGCGTACGGCGTCGAGTTGGAGTACATGATCGTTGATCGAGAGACGCTTTCGGTCGCCCCTCTTGCCGACCGACTGTTGGAGCGAGCTTCCGGAGAGTCCGCGACGTCGGACTACGAAGACGGTTCGATTGCGTGGTGTAACGAACTCGTCAACCACGTGATCGAACTCAAGACGAATGGTCCTGCCGAATCGCTCGCGAACCTGGAGCAGCAATTCCAACAGAGCCTCGCGAAGGTCCACGAGCATCTCGCGACGATGAACGCCCGGCTCATGCCGACGGGCATGCATCCGTGGATGAACCCGCACGAAGAAACCAAGCTGTGGCTGCACGAGCAAGGCAAAGTGTATGCCCAGTTCAACAAGATTTTCGACTGCCGCGGACATGGTTGGTCGAATCTCCAGAGCACCCACATCAACTTGCCGTTCGTCGGCGACGAGGAATTTGGGAAGCTCCATGCGGCGATCCGTTTGGTGTTGCCGCTTTTGCCCGCTCTCGCCGCGAGTTCTCCGGTGATGGACGGAGAGGTTACTCGTTGGCTCGACAATCGCCTTGCGGTCTATCAAACGAACTGTGCGAAGATTCCCTCGATCACCGGAAAGGTCATCCCCGAGCGTGTCTACTCCCAGGGGGACTACGATCAGTACATCTATTATCCAATGTTCACGGACATCGCCCCGCATGATCCCGATGAACTGTTGCGAGAGCCGTGGTTGAATTCGCGAGGTGCGATTGCGAGGTTCGATCGGGGTAGCATCGAAATTCGGTTGCTCGATGTTCAGGAATGTCCTGCGGCGGATCTGGCCATCGTTCGGTTGGTCGTCGAAGTCCTCAAGGCGCTCGTGTCGGAACGCTGGAGTTCGCTCGACGAACAACAACTCTGGCCCGTCGATCCTCTGTATGAGTTGCTGCAAATGACGATGGAACACGGCGAGCAGACGACCATCACGAACAGACGATATTTGCAAATGTTTGGGTACGAGGCCGAAGAGAGTTCGGCGGGGCAATTGTGGACGTATCTCGCCGAAGCCGTTGGAGTTGGTTCCGATCCGGTGCTCAATCGGATTCTCGAAGAAGGACCGTTGGCGAGGCGAATTCTGAAACGGTTGGGGGAGGAACCCGCCAAGGAGAAGTTGAAAGAGACGTATCGCGAGTTGTGCGATTGTCTGGAGAAGGGCGAGATGTTTCACCCGTAAAGTGGGGTCAGACCGTAGGACAGGTTACAAACCTGTCCTACGGACTTTCTAGCGAAGAATATCTCTCACGACGTGTGCCTCTTCCACTCCGGTCAGCCGCATGTCGAGCCCCTGGTGCTGAACTGACAACCGAGAGTGGTCGATCCCGAGCACATGAAGCATCGTGGCGTGTAGGTCGCGAACGTGAACGGGGTTGTGAACTGCTTTGTAGCCGAGTTCGTCGGTGGCTCCGTAGGTCACACCGCCCTTGATGCCACCACCCGCCATCCACATCGAGAATCCGCGGATGTGGTGGTCTCGTCCGACTCCGCGGCCTTTCTTTTGGACCATCGGCGTTCTGCCGAATTCTCCGCCCCAGATGACCAGCGTGTCGTCGAGCATTCCGCGTTGTTTGAGGTCGCGAATGAGCGCCGCCGTCGGGCCATCGCAGAGGCCACAGCAAATACGCATGTACCTCGCCAAATCGCCGTGATGGTCCCACCCTCGATGGTAAAGGTGGATGAACCGCACGCCTCGTTCGGCCAGTCGTCGGGCGAGCAAGCAATTTGCCGCAAAGGAGCCGTCTGCTCCGCGCGTTCCATACATGTCGAGGATGTGCCGGGGCTCGCGTGAAAGGTCCATTAACTCAGGCACGCTCGTTTGCATCCGGAAGGCGAGTTCGTATTGGGCGATCCGAGTTTGGATTTCGGGATTCTGAACCGTTTCATTTCGAATCTGGTTGAGTTCGCGGACGGCGTCGACAAGTTGGCGTTGTTGGCCCTGGTGAACTCCCGGTGGATTGTTGAGATAGTGAACTGGAGCGCCCGCCGAATGGAACTGCACACCTTGATGTCGACCTGGCAAAAATCCAGAACCCCACTGGCGTTGAGCAATCGGCTGAGGATTTCGACCGCCGACGCTCGTGAGGACCACGAAACCGGGGAGGTTGTTGCTTTCGCTGCCGAGCCCGTAGGTCACCCACGAACCCATGCTTGGCCGCCCGGAAATGGCAGTCCCGGTGTTCATGACGGTGTGGGCCGGGTCGTGATTGATCTGGTCTGTGTGCAACGAACGGATGATGGCGATGTCGTCCGCGATACCGGCGGTGTGTGGGAGGATGTCGGAAATCTCTTGGCCCGACTGACCATGTTTGCGGAATCGGAAAATCGGTCCGAGACATTTCAAGCGTTGTCCTTGCAACTGGGCAATCGGCTGGCCCTGGGTGTAGGAAGAGGGCATCGGTTGATCGTTGCGTCGCGTGAGTTCGGGCTTGTAATCGAACGTTTCCAGGTGCGATGGCCCACCAGCCATGCAAAGAAAGATGACACGTTTGGCCTTTGGGGCGTGGTGCGGCAAACCAGAGAGCCCGCTGTTTTCGGCTTGCGTGGTGATTGCGTGGGAAGCGTTGTCCTGGCCGAGCAGGGAAGCCAGAGCCAACGATCCTAACCCCAACGAAGTTCTGCCGAGGAAGGCGCGACGATTCATGAGCTGTTGAAGAGTGTCGAGGTGAGTCATGGGGTGGGTTCCGTGGGGTGAGAGAAAAAACGCCTGAATAATCATTCCCGCTTCGCTTGAGATCCTCGCTGGCGCTTCGGGTTGGTATACGTACGACCAAAGCACTCACTCCGCCGGTTCGATCACCGCCGACATCGACCCCTGGCATCGTTCGATGAGCGGATCGGGACCGAACGCGTGAATCTGATCGCGTTTGAGTTCGGCTCGCTCGAGGGTTGTCGTGTCGACGATCACGCGGCCAGTAGCATCCACTTCGCAAGCCATTTGATATCCCTTCTCCGGTGGGTGCCCGAAGAGGGATTGTAGCATATGGATGACGTAATGGTAACTATGGTCGTCATCGTCGAGCAGGATGACGTTGTAGGGCGGAAATCGTTTCGTTTGGTCTTTCGTGCTTTCCGCGGTCTCTTCGACGGGCGCGGCTGTGACGTTTATCATAGGCTCTCTCATCTCATGGTCTTTCGCGAACGACGACCGTTGACGAAACTGTCAAGCACGTATTGGCCCAGTTCCCCGGCGCTGCAATACATGGCAACGCCTTTGCTTTGGCGAGCCATCTCGTCGACAAAATTCATTAGCCCGAGGTAGAAATAATCTTCGATCAGAGCGAACGTGCTGATGCCGATGTTGGCCTGGGCACAACGATCCACTTCTTGAAGAGTTGTCTTGGCTGTTTTTTCGCTCGGTGGATATATCAGGACGAGTTCGCGTCCTTCCAAGTGGGCCGTGGGTTCTCCGTCCGTCACGCATATGATCTGTTTGTTGGCGGCTGGCTGCTTCATCAAATACTGTCTTGCGAATTTTAACCCAGCCTGGATGTTTGTAAAGTGTTCGGGGACGAAGGCGGGAGGGTTGGCGAGGTTGATTCTCAGGAAAA
>CAYYUU010000767.1:0-4515 GCA_964474955.1 uncultured Alcaligenaceae bacterium
GTAACACGCAAGCAGGGACACGCGCCTGCCGCCCGAGGTTACTATCGTTGAATGGGATTTCCTGGCTTCGGGCAATAATGAATCAAATCATGTGTCTATGAAATCGGTCATCTGGAACCGAATAGAACAATGCGGATATCCTCACATGCCACCCCAAGTCTGCCCACGATGTAAGCGGACGAATCCCGAAGCTGCAGTCTACTGCTACTATGATGGATCGGCTCTCGGACATGGGATTTCTTCCCAGCAACTCCCGTCGGTCAGTTCGCTTCCGCAGGAATTCCATTTTCCGTCGGGAACGCGGTGTAGCACGATCGATGAGTTCGCCCAGGCGTGTCAAATGGAGTGGGAGTCTGCGAAGGAACTGCTCATCGGGGGATATTTCCAACAGTTTTTCGTCAACGCAGGTCGGGCCGATCTTGCGAGGCTCAGCCACGATGCGATGCTCGTTGCCGACCCGGATATTGGCCTGAGTGGTTTCATCAGGAAACTGCCGACGACAGGAGATTTCGCAGGCCCGAAACTCGACCTACGGCCTCGCCGCGTTGTCATCGATAAGGTTCGGTCGGGCGAAACGCGGAAAGTTCGGCTCACGATCGTGAATCGCGGGAAGGGCAAACTACAAGGGATGCTTTCGATCATCGAAGGCCAGGAGTGGTTGAAGCTTCCGCAAGGCCACGCCGAAGATCAGATCAAGATCAACACGTACAAGGAACAGACGATTGAATTCCTCGCGAGTTCGCATGGTCTCGCGGCGGGGCAATCGTTCCTGGCCAAGCTGCGAGTGATCACAAATGGTGGCGTCGTCGAGGCACCGGTCCAGATTACAATTGTTGGATATCCGTTTCCGAAGCCGCCTTTCCAGGGCGCGTCGTCGCCTAAAGACATGGCCAAGCGGATGAGCAAACAGCCCAAAGCGGCTGTGCCTCTGTTGGAAAGCGGCGACATCGCGAAGTGGTTTGCCAGTAACGGTTGGGCGTATCCAGTGATTGGAACGCCGGCGAAAGGCGTCGCGGGTGTTCAGCAGTTCTTCGAGTTGATGGGGCTCGTCAAGCCGCCCGCGATTTCTGTGAGTCACAAAAATCTGGACCTGACGTGTTTGATTCCAAATCGGCCTCGCGTCGATATCCTTCTGCAAACTCCGGAAAAGAAAAAGTACGTCTACGCGAATGTCTATAGCGAAGTGCCGTGGCTTCGCGTGTTGACGCCGCAAGTTGGCTCTCGGCAGAGTGCCACAGTCACTGTGCAAGTCGATCCGACGGCCCTGCCGAAACAAAGGATGGTGGCGACGGCGTTGCAACTCGTGGTCAATGGCGGACGAAAGCTTAACGTTCCGGTGCGGGTGTCGATCATTCGCCCGCAACCTTCGTTCGTGAGTCGGTTCCTCGTGCCTATTCTTGTTTTTGGACTTTCGCTGTTGTTGCTCCGGGGTTTGCTCGCGCCGATCCTCGATTTTTATGCTCGTCCGACGGCCTTGCATACCGCTACGACGAAAACAGCGAAGTCGCAGGCTGGGACTCGAGAACAGGAAGTCGGTTCGTGGCTCGGTGTGCCCTGGGGGAGCGTGTTGCTTTCGGCAGAATTCCAATTGCCCGAGGCGATCGCGGAAAAAGATGCCCTGCCTACGAGTCGGCAAAGGCAAGACTTCCGGGATTATCTGGTGAGCACGTTCGTTCGGATCGTGACGCTGGCGACTTGGTGGGTCGGTGCATTGCTCTGGGTGATCGTGTTATTCCGGCGCGGAGGACTCACGAGCGGTTTGTGGGGGATCGTTTCAGGAGTTGTGCTCGGCGCGATCTTGAGTGCGTCGGTCGCGTGTTTGATTCTGGTGGCGGAGGTCGTTCCGCATTTTTTGTGGAGTCAGGTTCTCGGATCGGAGGCCGATTCAATCGGGGCGGTCATGGGGTGGAGCCTTTTCGCAACGATGTGTTGGGGGGGTCTTGGTGCAGCCCTTGCTGTGCTGTTGGTGGTTCTTGGTCCCGTCGGAAGACCGCTCCTGAACACCGTCCAGAATACTGTCGCGGACTTCTTCCGAGGTATTGGGGTTGGGGCTCTGGCGAAAGGCGTTGCGGCGCACTGAGTTATTGGGCGTGGGGAGAGTTCAGGGTGTTGGAATGATGGCGGAAGAGAGTTGTTGGAACGCGAAATAAACGCAGATCCGGTTGTGGTGGTGGAATGAGCGTGCAGGTGCGAGCAACTACGACAAAACAGAAATTAGTAAAGCGGTAGCGAACTGCCGCACTCCAAAAGCAAAACAAAAACAAACAGCAACCCGCCTCGCAGGCGAGACACCGAAAAAGCTTCCTGAGGAACGGAAACTTGAAAAACGCTGGGAAGACTGCGACAATCGAAGAAGGATACGACCGGTCGAAGGAATTCTTTGGTCGGCATCACCAAAACACACGTCAACAACAAAAAAGTCCTGAGCAGAGTATTGCTGCTGCTGGGTGAGTATGCTAAAAAATCGTTCTATGAGATTTTTTCTTTGCAAATTCTCAGAAGCATCTATCCTCCAATCTGCTTCGCGTCGGTTTTGGGACAACACCCTCGCAGCGGACTTCCGGGGGGTTTCGAATTTCCAATTGGCTCCGTTTTGGAGAGTCATGGATTCTAATTTGGACATAAGGTCCTCACAGAATATGGCGTCCTCCCTGAATTCCGAAACCACGGGGAGCGTTATGTTCCTTTGATCCAAAACGTTCCGGATTTATACGGAACTACGGGAGTTTCTTTCCCATCCAACCAACATCGATCCCCGAGTATCGAACATCAACTCTCAAGACTGAAGCATCATCGACGAAATTCTAACAGAGCAAAGGTTCACGAGATGACAGCGAAAATAATGATCGAACGCATGATGCATCGAAGCAGCATTGCGGTGATGGGTGAGTCTGCGGCGACTTACGCGCTGATCAAACTCATCCCTACGGGAGGAGGAGCTGCACGGGCCATGGGCCTGAACATAGCTTTGGTTCTCGACGTCAGTGGTTCGATGTATGACGAAGACGGAACCGGAATTAGCCGACTCAAACGCGTGCAAGAGGCTGCCTCGAAATCGATCGCACAGCTGAACCCGACGGACACAATTTCGATCATCGGATTCGCCCACAACGCTGCAGTGTTGCTCGAATCCACTCCAGTTTCGGAGCGGGAGAAGATCGAAGATGTCATCAACAAGATTGACATGTTCGACGTCGATCCGGGTGGAACCTCAATGGACGAAGGAATCGCGTTGGGCATGAACCAGTTGGAAAACATCGCCCAACCGGGGCGGTTATCCCAAATCGTAGTGTTGACCGACGGCGAAACGTCTGGCGAACAAAACTGTCGCTCACTCGCGAGCAAGTGCTCTGAGAAGAAAGTGAATCTCTCGATCATGGGCGTGGGCACGGACTGGAAGGAAGCCCTCATCAAAGAATTGGCACGGACGGCGACCGGGAAGTGGTACTACATAGATACCGAGAGTGCGGCGGCGACGGACGAGATCTTTGCGAAAGAGTTCACGAGTCTTGCGTCGGCGGGTTTTGCAGACGTCGAAATGCACGTCCGACCGATGAAGGACATCAAACTCAAGCGAGTGCGTCAGGTCGTCCCGCAAGTCGAAGAACTCAACCTCCAAGAAGTCGAAGAGCGACACAAGGTCTCGAAACTTGGGACGCTCCAGTTCGACCAACCGAGTAAGTACATTGTTGATTTGAGCCTGCCCAAACGTCCGGACGGCAAGTTCGTCGTCGCGACGGTCGAAGTTACGTACGACGCAGGCACCGGCCAACGAGAGACGACCGGCCCCGTTCCGCTGGAAATGACGTTCGACTCGGTCAATCCTGGGTACGTCAACGCCGAGGTGATGAAACACATCGATGACATCCAGATGCGCGAGATGAGCGCGAATCTCGAAAAGGCTCTGGAAGAAAACAACGCCGAACAAGCCCAGAAGGTCGCCGAACAAATCGAGAAGAAGGGCGACTTGATGGGCAAACGGGCCCAAAAGAAAACGATGCTCGCCAAGCAGGTGCTCGACGAGATGAACGCCGGCGGTGGCCGGGTTTCGAAAAAGACTATGCTCGCCATGGAAGACGAGATGCGGAACGCATCGGAGGAAGCGTAAGTTCACGAACGTAAGGGAAGAGAACTGCTCCAACGAAAACCAGTTTTCTGCTTCGCCCGAAACTGGGCGAACTGAGGGAGAAATCATAGACTCCCCAGTTTTTTGTCTGGTCCTTGCGTGAGGATACATGGAAAACCCTCCTCCGCGTTCCACCAGACCCCTCTCTGACATGGCAACCAAGGTACCCCAACTGTTGAGGTTCAACGAAACAATGATTCAGAGTCCTTTCTGTGGTTTTGAAAACGAAGACGGTGCGCTTTACAGCGAACAGTGTAAGTCGGATTTGGCTGGCGTTCCTTCCACAGCACCAGCAGCCGGCCCCATTGATGCGGCCCCCATTGAAGCCGAACCGATGGACGCAGAGCCCATTGACGCGGCGCCTTTCTGGGGAGATTTTCGATCTGCCT
>CAYYUU010000768.1:0-4511 GCA_964474955.1 uncultured Alcaligenaceae bacterium
CCGACAGGCTATCGTCAAACCTGTATGCAACGGTCTCGATATGAGCATAAACCCAGAGCACTCGATTAACCCCAGCTGGCAGCTGCCAATCGGCGAGCTGTTTCGATTTCATGCCGCATCCTCGTTTTGCACGCGAAACTCCCTCTCCTCGTTTTATCCCTCAGTGTTCAAAAGCGGTTCTCTCTGTCCCCTAACCGGTCCAAAACTCAACGTAACCGGAATCTCTTCCGTGGTCACCCTGAAGAGGGAGATTTAGCTGTTTGGTGTTCGCGACATCAACAATACACCTTCTCAAAAAAGTTAGGAGGCCGGCAAAGAAAACTCAAGGTGGGGTTTCTTATCGTATGGGGCCGCAACAAAATGTATTGCAGACGTGAGGCCGTCTGGCCGACCTCGAAGTCGTTTTGGAAAGTTGATTTTCTCGCGTGCAGGCCCCTTGCTTTGCATGCGTGCGAAAAGTCAGACAAGCCAAAGACCTGTTCGCGGAGCGAAAAGCAACTTACCAAAACATGACTCTCATACGTGCGCCCACTCAAGGGCTCTCACGTCGCAAATATGTCCCGCTCCTCTAATCTAGCGCAACGGAGGGGCCCAAAGAACCAAACTCGGAGCGCAAGTCTGTTGCTTTTCCTTGTTGATAGGCTGCGACCGGTTTTGTCAGAGTGTTTCTCGAACACCGGAACAGGATGGGAAACCATGTTGGCTCACAAACACAGAAACAGAACACCGACCGTTTCGTGCCTGACGAAGTTGATCGTCGCGGTCCTCGGTGCCTTTGCCCTGTTCCTCTCGGGTCACAGCGTCCGGGCTCAACCGTGGGATGCCGATCGAACTTCCTTACATCAAGATTTGCATCTTTCGATTGAGATCAATAAAGCATTGCTGCGTCACGACAGCTTGAAAAATCATCAACCAGGAATTGTCGTCACCGATCGTGTCGCGACTTTATTTGGCCCCATGCCTTCCGCACAACTCATCGACCAGAGTGTCCAGATCGTTCGAGCCATCCCAGGGGTTCGGGGAGTTCGAAACTTGATGCACCTTGGCAAAGCGACCGACGTGGACATTGAACGGTTTCCCGTGAGCGGCGTGGTGGCTCCGTCGTTCCCCAAATTGGAACTTTCCCAAAGCCGACCCCCTGGGAAACATACTCCGACGTGGAAGCTACCACCAGCTTTCGAAGGCGATCGACCGAAGATCCCCCAGAATCAGTTGGCCCACGACAAAAGTGTCCCCACGAAAAAAGAGGCAACCACGCCGGCTTCCGCAGCCACCCCTCGCAAGGCCCCCCGCTGGAAAGTTGCCGGCGCGCCTCCCAAGAAGGTAACGCCGTTGCCCGAAATGACGCCGAACGCCAAGCCCCAACGCCAGCGGATCCAGGACACGCGTCCTGCCGGACCCTGGCCACAAGAGACACGGGGCGTCCAACAAGCCAAGTTGGAGCAACCTGCTCGAAATCCGCCTCGGGTTCCCTGGCAGCGATCGGTCTCGGCGAAAACTCCGGTGAAATCCGTTTCGCCGAAACCACGCGGGACATTCGAAGACCATGAAAGTCTGGAGTTAGCCATTCCTGGCCACCAACCACCGGGCGTGGAGGATCGATCAAGAGGATCACAACATCTCATCACCGAAGTCAAACGACAGCTGACCGCTTCGTTGTTGGCCAAGGTCAACCGACTCCAGCGAAACAATCCGCGATTTCAACGAGTGGAAGTACGGGTCGAAGACGACGGAGCAGTCTTCCTTCGCGGAATCGGTGCGAGACCTCAAGACGTCCAACTCTTCGCCCAGACGATTGCTCGTATCCCAGGTGTCCAAGACGTGATTATCCGGCGCTCGGCGCAATAATTTTGCTACCACGTCGGTTTCCCATCTCTTTTCTCAGGCTGTAAGCGAACGGATACACAAGCGCATCCGTTCGCCCTTTCCGCTCCCGGCCGTGCCAACACACCACACTCCTTGAGTTTGCATTCCCCGCCTCCCACATAGCAAACAATACGCGACATCTATTGTTCTCACGCTCCGCATTTCCCGGATACGTTTCTTCTGTCCAACATCCCTCGATGGCTCCCGTCCTCTGGGTTTGTTACAATTCGGAACGTTACTATGTACTTCCTGCCGAGAGATCCCAGATTATGAAATTGCTGAACTTCCCTCTTCTCGTTGCGTTCGGAGCACTCTTTCTTCAGGCGGAAACGGGTTCTGCCCAACCAGCGAAAAATTCGATTCGGATCGACCATTTCAAACCAACTCCGATTCGAATCACACTCGAAGATTTGCCAAGGCCTTTCGCGAGCAAGAGCGTCCGGCAGAGCCCGAAAATTGCACCCATCCCGAAAAAGCCGGTCCTCCAAGCACCCAAAGGTTTTGCCATCAACGTGTTCGCCGAAAAGGTCAAGTTTGCTCGATGGCTGGCGTTGACGCCCGAAGGCGACGTCCTCTGTGCGTCGAGCCGGACGAACAAGATTTTTCTCTTCAAGGACACCAACAAGGATGGCGTCGCGGATAAACGATATGTCTTCCTCGACAAATCGAACGGTGCCAACTTGCCGTTCGGGATGGCGTTTGCGAAAGATTCGTTCTTTCTCGGGAACACCGATGCCGTGATCCGTTTCCCATATAAGAAGGGCCAGACCAAGATCAAGGGAAAGGGAAAGAAGATCACTGATTTGCCAGGCTTAGGGTACAACCAACACTGGACGCGGAACGTCATCGTCTCGCCCAACGGAAAAAAACTCTATGTGTCGGTCGGGTCGAAGTCGAACGTGTCGGTCGAGAAACCGCCCCGAGCTGCCGTTCTCGAGATGAACCTCGACGGGTCCCAACGCAAAGTGTTCGCGTTTGGCTTGCGGAATCCGGTCGGTCTGGCGTTCCATCCCAAGACGGGCGAACTCTACACCAACGTCAACGAACGCGACAAACTCGGCGACGATCTCGTCCCGGACTACTTCACGCGAGTGGAGCGAGGTCACTTTTATGGCTGGCCGTATGCCTACTTGGCTCCAAAATTCGTCGATCCTCGACGGACGAAAAACGGCAAGAGCGAACGACCCGATTTGGTCAAGAAGACGACAACGCCGGACGTTTTGTACCAAGCGCATTCGGCGGCGTTGGGGCTCACCTTTTACGATGGGAAAACGTTTCCCAAGGAATATCGAGGTGGCGCGTTCTCAGCGTTTCGGGGTTCGTGGAATCGAAGTAAAGGCACGGGTTACAAGATCGTACACGTGCCGTTCGACGACAAAGGTCGTCCGATGGGTTACTACGAAGATTTCGTCAAAGGCTTCTTGACCCAGCCGAAAGTTCCGCTGACGTGGGGACGACCGGTCGGAGTCGTGGGCGCTCGTGACGGGAGCTTGCTGTTCACGGAAGAAATGAACGGGCGAATCTATCGCGTCCAATACACCAAAAAAGGGAATAGGGATTAGAGGATAGGGAATAGAAAGCCCGCAGCGAAACACGTTGTACGAGTAGAATTGACCTGCCTCAAAACCAAAAAATTTCGCTGCTGTTCTTTTTTCTTTCTGCTCCCTAATTCTTATCCTCTATTCCCTAAAAAAAGACCCCGCGCAGAAGGTCGGATGAAGAACATTCTGGCGGGGCTCAAGGAGATTGTCCAGCGAGGCAAGGTTACGCCATGCCGACTTCTTTCTTGGCTCGCTTGTACCAGTTGGAGAACATGCCCGCCTTAGTGGCGTAGGCCTTCTCGTCGATGATCTCCAAGACCATTCGCTTACACTGCACGTCCGAACGCTTGCCTGCGGTCTTCTTTTGGCACAAAGAAACGGCGTCTTTGTATTCTTTCTCGTCGATCTTGCCGTCGTTGCCAGCTTGAATCTCGAGCATGTCGCCGACTTCGCGAAGGATTGTCGATTCGAGAATATAATTTTCTTTTTCGCAAACGTTTGCGAGGGCCGAACGGGCCGAATCAACGCTAATGCCTTGTTGGAGAGCAATTTGGAGAATTTCTCGCTCTTCGCTACGGTCAACGTACTTGTCGTCGTAAGCACGAAGTTTTACTTCTTCCACAAAACGTTTCTTGATGTCGTCCAAGTCCATTGCCAAACTCCTTGAGTCAAAGTGGAGAAACAGACGGATGTTAATGTAGAGTGTGTCACGTCCCACACTTGTTCGAAACCGAATTTTTGGTGGGTCCCATTGTTATTCGCCAGAAGAGAAGAGACATTTGCAAAATCCCTCCCTATTGTAAGGAGGACATCCACGAGGATCAATGTCGCTTCCGGGTTCTCGAGAATAGCAAGACAGATTGTCAACGATCTTGCATCAGTTATTCGTCCCGACCCCGAGGATCTTGGCAAAAATCGCCGCCATTTTTTGAAAAATTCTTGGAGCATGGCTGCGAAGGGGCCTGCTTCCCCTTCAAATACGGGCGGATCGGCTCAAGCTCTCTCCAAAGCCACTTCAGCGGCGGGCCTGGCAGGAGGTGAGCATTCTGCGCTGTGATGCCTCTCCCGGACTCTCTTGGGGATGTCGTGGTGAATCCTTAAGGA
>CAYYUU010000769.1:0-4506 GCA_964474955.1 uncultured Alcaligenaceae bacterium
CTTACAATGCCGTGTGTTGTGACCAACGACAGACGGGCTTGGTGCATTTGCTGCGCGACATCAAAGGAGTCGATAATCAAGGCGAGGATGGAGACTGGCCTGATTTCTCCAAGAAGCTACGTCGTCTGATCGCCGATGCCATCCGCTTGTGGCGTCGGCAACCAGAGTTGGCTGGGGAGGTGTACGATCGACGACGTCGGCAGATCCAAAGAAGGTTGTTGGAGTTGCTTGACGGGCCGTGGCAACACCCAGACGCCAAGCGTTTGAATCGTCATGGTAGTGATGTGTTGACTTTTCTCTACCAAGACGGTGTGCCGTTTGAGAATAATTTGGCCGAGCGAGCGATCCGCCCCGCAGTCATCATTCGCAAGAACAGCTATGGCAACCGAAGCGAGAAAGGGGCCGACGCCCAAGGCGTATTCATGAGTATTTTTCAAACTCTGAAAAAACGCGGCCACAACCCGATTGTGACTATCACATCCGCACTGACAACGTATCTGCAAACCGGCCAACTGCCACCATTGCCACCAAAAATCACTTCAGATCAGTAAAGTGTAACACAAAATTTAGGTTTGACCGATGCGGCGAACCGGACTGAGAAGGCCGTGGAGAGGACAGCTCCGGTTGTAATGATGATGTATTCGTTGATTGTTGTATGGTTTGCTGAGGTGGGACATAAGTATGTATGTTTTCCGGATCGGCCCTGGTATACCCGCAAGCGCATAGCCTCCTTTGAAGATATGGTAACGACTCTGAGGCGCCAGAGTCATCGGGAGAAATTGGCACAACTGCCTCGAACTTGGACGAGCCTAAAAACCTGGGTTAGAGAACTCATCGAATTCCTAAGTCGGGCGGGATGATCCACCGAGACCCCGGTTTTGTCCGGTTCAGCGATCCAAAAAGCATAACTGGCAGAGGTCTACTTTCGGACCGCTGAGCGAGGAAAATATATGCGATTTGTGCGAAACTTGAACTCAGAACACGGCGAGACGCTTCTCTGCTGATCTCTCTGCGCCCTTTCGACTCACCTCTCTCCTCCAAGAACCCTTTGTGCTTAATTTTTGTCAAAGTCCTGGCATAATCTGTCGGAGGTGGCTTACCCTTTCAGGAAGCCTCTTGGAGTTCGCATTTAAGCCCAGTCTTGTTTCCAGGCAGTAAGTCCGAAGTTTCCTCAAGTCATTTTTTTCCAACACTACACTTGTTCCACAAACCCAAGAGATCTTTGATGAAAATCGTTGCGTCCGAGGTCCGTCCACTCCAGCAAAAATTCCTCACCACCCGTCACGAACTGTCTTCCTCGCTCATCGAACGAGACGAGGAAATTGACGTCGTCCTCACAGCTCTTATCGCTCAGGAACATCCACTGCTCGTCGGTCGACCCGGAACTGCAAAGTCCTTACTTCTCGACTCACTCATGGAATGGATGAACGGCAATCGTTTCTCGATCTTGCTCACACGGTTCAGCACCCCCGAAGAGTTGTTTGGTCCCATCTCCGTCACCGGACTCAAAGAAGACCGCTACGAGCGGATCACAACGGGCAAGCTCCCAGAGGCTGATCTCGCATTCGTTGACGAGGTGTTCAAGGCCAGTTCCGCAATCCTCAACACCTTGCTGAGAATTCTGAACGAGCGGACCTTCGACAACGGCAACGGCAAACCCAACAACGTGCCGCTCAAGATGTGTCTCGCCGCGTCCAACGAGTGGCCCAACAACCAGGAAGGAGGAAAAGAACTCGGTGCGTTGTTTGATCGATTTTTGTTGCGAAAGACCGTTCGGCCAATCCTGTCCGGAGCAGGACGACAACGCTTGCTCTGGGCGCGAGACCACAAGCCCAAGCTCTCGACGACGATCACACCCGAAGAGATCGACGAAGCTCACGACGAAGCAATGTCCTTGCCTTGGTCGAGCGACGCGAAGGAAGCCCTCGAAACGATCCTCCGCGAGATTGGCAAGGAAGGCATCCAACCAGGAGACCGAAGGCAGCACAAATCGGTGGGTGCCGCCCGAGCCTTCGCCTATCTCAATGGGGCTGACGTCGTGACGCCAGAGCACCTCGAAATCCTCGCTACTGTCCTTTGGGACGATCCGACAGAGCAACCTGAGAAGGTCGCTAAAATCATCGCCAAGATCGCCAATCCTACCGGAATGCGCGTCAACCAACTGCTTTTGGAAACGGAACAGATCCTCAACTCCACGGACGTCAAGCAACTCTCCGAAGCCGCCACGGCGACGGCCAAACTCCAGGACGTCGAGAAACAACTGCGGGCTCTCACCAAAGGGAATGGGCGTGTCGAACGAGCAAGAAAATACGTCCAAGACCAGATTAAGAAGATCAAACTCGCGTCTCTCGAAGCCCTCGAAACATGAAAAGGAAATTCTGCCTATGACAAACGAACAGCTACTTTCCACTCCCAAAGCACAACTCAACAATCGCGACCAACAACGTCAAAGTTTGTTACAGCTTCTCTCACTTGAGCCTCTCTGCCCAGCCTGCCAAACTCCAACCAACTTCTTTGCTGCAGCATCCATCCACATCAACGACTACGACTTCGGTGCAACCGAGGCGAAGTTTGTGTGTCCGCGTTGCAAAGCGCAGTTAGAGCGGGTGGTTCCGGTGATTGGATTTAGCAGACCTTGGTATTGGGACCTGAACCAAGAGTGGCTGGAGTGGCAGTTGGACAAAACCAGAATGTGGGATGAGCAACAACCAAAGGAGGAAACGTGAACCGAGACGAACTACTCAAGATGCTCGACCTGAATGCCAAGGAAGAGAACCGGCCGGACGAGACAATCCTTAGATCCGTGGAACCAACAACGAGTCGCAAGGATGCCAGTCCGATGGCCCTGCGGCTCGACGAATGGGGCCTGCGTCGAGGCCGAGAAATCCTCGACGAAAACGAAAGGTTCCAAGCTCTTCCGCTCGACACTCACGCGATGGCGGATTTTCACGGCGCAGCCTTCGAACCCGATCCTGTGTTGCTCGAATCCTGTACCGATCCTGCCAGAAAGGAGTTCCTCGCACAACTCTTCGAGACCCCGGACTACAAGTCCTTGCACACTTCGACCATGCTCAACTCCCTGGCCTCGACAATCGCTGCCACGGCCTTTGCTGAGCAATTCGCACAACTACAAAAGGAGGACACATCAAGTGGTCGCACCGACGATGTCGGTGACCAGGAGATGAGGACGCTGCGAGCAGTCGGGCGGGCACTGTCGAAGGCCGAAGAGGAAGTCGGAGAGGCGAAGGAATCACTCGCAGCGATGGGCATGGGACCGGGATCGCCTGGCTCCAACGATCCCAAAGCCATCGCCGAAGTATACCGACGTGTGCGAAGTGATCCGACTCTCCGGCGCATCTGTTCTTTGGCTGGACGTTACCGTCGGGTGGCCCAATCCAGGCAGCGACGAAAGACTATTCACGGGACCGACGATGTTGTGGGTGTGGTCACCGACAACGACCTGGGAAGATTACTTCCCCACGAATTGGCGAAACTGGCTGTCCCAGAGTTCGAAGACGATACGCTTTGGCGTCTTGTGGAACGCCAAACCATGTGTCGCCAGTACCGAAGCACAGAACCAGTCGCCAAAGGTCCGATTATTGTCACGGTTGATGAGTCCGGGAGCATGGAAGGTGACAAGGTCCACACGGCCAAAGCTCTGGCGTTGGCTCTTGCTTGGATTGCCCGTCACCAACATCGGTGGTGTGGTCTCGTAGCCTACAGCGGGGACAGTGGTGAGCGATTGTTGTCGTTACCACCTGGTCGATGGGATGAGGCACGTCTGATGGATTGGCTCTCGGAATTCATCGGCTGTGGGAGCAATCTCGACGTTCCAGTCCGAGAGCTGCCCGAGTATTACCAACGGCTCAAGGCCCCCCAAGGCTAGACCGACGTCATCGTCCTCACGGATGCCTTGTGTCGCATCCCTCATGATGTCCAACGACGCTTCCACGCCTGGAAAGACGGCGTCCAAGCTCGCGTCGTGTCCCTGATCATCGGAAGTCGTCCTGGTGATCTCCAGCACATTAGTGACGAAGTCCATACAGTCTCTTCTCTGGACGTCACCGAGTTGGCCATCGAGCGAGTCCTGTCTCTCTGATCTTGCACACCCACTTACCCCACAGCACGACCTCGGTCCAAACTTGGGCTGCGAAGAGGTCGTGCGCTTCTATCGAAAGGAGTTTTTCATGACTACCAAAGCCTCCAGAAACGGATTCCCTTTGCACGTCCCAGCAGGCCAGAAATTGCTCGGCGAGATCGTGACATGGAGTGCCTCCGGGCTGATCATCAACCACGTCGATCTGATTGAGGCCCTTCGCGAGAACGACCTGGACGAGGGCGTGGCCCGCGAACTGGCACCTCGCCATGCATTTGCTCGCGCCTGCAAGAAACTCTCCGACGCCCGCATCATCCGGCAGATTTCCGAAGACGAGGAGTCCATCACGTTCCAGTTCACCAAGGAAGAGCGAGAAGAGGATCGCTTCGAGTACGAGTTGGAGACCATCC
>CAYYUU010000770.1:0-4500 GCA_964474955.1 uncultured Alcaligenaceae bacterium
TAAATGAGTGTCCGGTTTTCAAAGTCCCTCGACCCGCTTGGGCGAGGGACTTTGAAAAAGCCATCTAGAAAACGGACAGCAATAAATTTCGCATTCCCCGTGTGCCGTTCGCCTGTCATGGTTTTTTGCTTTCGGCCCAACTCAAGAACCCACAAAGGAGAAACGTCCAATGACCGCCGACAGTTCCCCGCTCAAACAGTGCCCAGCGTGGAAGGCGCTGGAGACGCATTACTCGCAGTTGGAGAACCGACACCTGCGCGAACTCTTCGAGGATGATCCCGACCGCGGAGAACGCCTCCGCATGGAAGCCGTCGGCGTCTACTTCGATTACTCGAAGAATCGCATTACCGACGAAACAGTTAAGTTACTCTTGCGACTGGCCGAGGAGCGCGGACTCCGTGACCGCATCGACGCCATGTTCCGCGGGGACAAAATCAACGTCACCGAGGACCGAGCTGTACTGCACGTGGCTTTGCGAACTCCAAGAGGCAAATCGATTATGGTAGACGGAAAAGATGTCGTGCCGGAGGTCCACGCCGTCCTTGAGAAGATGACCAATTTCGCCAACAAAGTTCGCACCGGCGAGTGGAAGGGACACACGGGCAAGCCGATCCGCAACGTCATCAACGTCGGAATTGGTGGGTCCGACCTTGGCCCGGTGATGGCCTATGAAGCGCTGAAACATTACAGCCGACGTGACCTGACGTTCCGCTTCGTCTCCAACATCGATGGCACGGATTTCGTCGAAGCCACACACGATCTCGACCCAGCCGAAACGTTGTTCGTCATTTCGTCGAAGACCTTCACGACGTTGGAGACTATGACCAATGCCCACTCCGCGCGAGATTGGGTTCTTCGGTCGTTGAAGGACACCGCCGCAGTGGCAAACCATTTTGTGGCGGTCTCCACGAATGCCGAAGAAGTCGAGAAGTTCGGCATCGACACGGCCAACATGTTTGAATTCTGGGACTGGGTCGGCGGGCGCTATTCGATGGACTCGGCCATCGGACTTTCGACCATGGTCGCCATCGGGCCAGAGCACTTTCAAGCCATGCTCGATGGTTTTCACGAAATGGACATACATTTTCGCACGGCTCCGTTTGCACAAAACCTCCCGGTGCTGATGGGACTGCTGGCCTTATGGTACAACAACTTTTTCGGTGCCCAAACCGTCGCCGTGTTACCGTATGAACAATATCTCAAGCGGTTTCCGGCCTACCTCCAACAGTTGACCATGGAAAGCAACGGCAAGCGAACCACGCTGGATGGGACACCGGTTGATTACCAGACAAGTCCAATCTACTGGGGGGAACCAGGAACTAACGGCCAGCATTCCTTCTATCAATTGATCCACCAGGGAACGAAGTTGATTCCGTGCGACTTCATCGCGTTCCTGCATTCGCTGAACCCGTTAGGCAGACACCACGATTTGCTCCTGGCCAACGTATTCGCTCAGTCGGAAGCCCTGGCCTTTGGAAAGACATCACAACAAGTGCAAGCCGAAGGGGCAGAACCGTGGTTGGTGCCACACCGCACGTTCGAAGGGAACCGCCCATCGAACACCATCTTGATGGAACGACTGACCCCAACGGCACTGGGAAAATTGGTGGCGTTATACGAACACAGCGTTTTCACACAGGGGGCCATTTGGCAGATCGATTCGTTCGACCAGTGGGGCGTCGAACTCGGCAAAGTCCTGGCCAAACGGATCGTCCCAGAACTGGAGCGGGCCGAAGAAGGCCAACTGGATCACGACAGTTCCACAAACTCGCTGATCCGCCGATACCGGAACTCCAAGCAGCCCTAGCACGGACATCGCTCCGGGTCAGCTTGGGCATCATAAGCCTTGCAGGATGAAGGGCCGACCGATAGTTCGGTCGGCCCTTCATTTAGAGCGCTACTCGGTTTGGATTCGCACTTCGTGAATCATCTGCTCTCTATTTCCCGCACGATCTGTCGCAAACGCGCGAATCAAGTGGGTCTTCGGCGTCGACAGTGTGACCTCCCAATCAACGACTCCTGCCGCCGAAGATACTACACGGGCCTTGCGACCATTGACCGTAATCGTGGAGATTTCTCCATTATCGTGCGTCACACCTTTCACGAGAACTTTCCCTTTTTCTCGACCCACGAAAGTAATCATGGTTGCCGGAGGTAAATCGTCGACGGGGTCCAGCAGTTTCGGAAACGTGAGGCCCTTCACCTTGGCAACCTTCGATTCGTTTCCAGTGAGTGGTTCGTCTTTACCGTACTGGTTCCCGTCGGTGAGCAGATCTTTCGCGCGTGTACTGACCACCTTGGCGTGCACTCCCTTCCCGTACCAGTCGTGAATGTAAACGGGCACACCTCTGGGAGTCTTCGGCTTCAATCGAGGACCGCCGCCGAGATTCACGAGCGCTCGCTGTCTCCGCTCGCTCGTGCGGATCACTTTGACCCTTCGGAAATGCGACTCGGCATCACCGCTGAGATTGTTGGCGCTGATTTGAATGAGCGGAACGCCGCCATATCGAATGCCCTCGAACGTCAGCCCATCGACGGCGATCTTGCCATGTTGAAGACTGCGGTCGTCGAGCCCTCGGTTGAACGGCTCGGTGTTGACGTCGATCATGTGCAGGTTGCGATAAACGTGGTTTTCGAACCAGGGGCGATAAACGCCGTAGGCGCCTCGCTTCATGGTGGCGGTGTCGACCAGCATGGTCGGAAGTTGTGCCCGCAGGCCGTAATGAAACTCCCAAATCTTGAGATTCTTGAGCATATGCGGGTGTTTCGTATCTGGACCGACTCCGTCCGTGCCGGCGAACACCATTCCATAGAGTCCCTCGGTATGGGCTTCGTTGTCCTCGAATCGGAAGATGGGCAGCTTGCGGATGTCGACGACCTTACGTTTCCCGTCGGGCATGAGGACCCGCAAACGGCTATCGAAATTGCTGCGACGCTGGCTGTCATACCGATAGCCATACTCATCATTTTCACAGCTCACGTTGCGCACGATCGTGTTGCGTCCATTGGCCCACCAAAACGCGGCTCCGTCGTTGGGATCAAACGGCAACACTTGCTTGGGGAGTCGTCGGCCTTCGAAGGCATGCACGCCGAGATTGCGGTCGAGCACGTTGTAGACTTCGGTACCGTCTTCCAGAAAGAAACCGTGCCCAACACTTTTGTAGCCGACGCAATCTCGCACCAGCACGAATTGCGTCCCATGAATGGTCACCCATCGGTTATGCGAATCCACGATGGCGACTCCCAGGACGCTGCTGCCTCGCATGGTATCGCCGACCAGGTGATAATGAATCGGGTATCGCCCGAGCACGCCTTCCTTGCCGAGATGGGCGAACCGCGCATAACTGATACCTCCCTGACTGTGACGGTGATAAACCGTATGGCCTCGTACGCCTTTGGGGTCCGCGCTTTCGATGATCACGTTCCGGGACAAGTTGGCGACTTCGCTGGTGAACTTGCCGGTGCCGGAGTGGTCGTTTTCGAAAGGCTTGTTGACGGTGAGAGATCGCCCTTTGATTTTCGTGATGATTCGTCTTTCCGTGGCGGTCCGCTTGGCCTTCCGAAATCCGCTGAACTCGGCGATACGTTTCGAACCGGTGACGATAATCTCATCCCCTTTCTTCCAGCCGGTGACTGGTTCGGAGAGGACGACCGTTGATCCTCCGGCCTTCACATCGGCTCCCAGTTCGACCCAGGTGTGATTCATCGGCGAACCGTGAATCTCCATACGCGCCGAACAGCAAGCGATTGCGGGCGCATCGTCCTTATTCATCCCTTGGAAAAAGTGTAAGCGGATACGAGCCGTATATTTCGCGGGGATTGGTCTTTCGGGTGTACCGACCTCAAGCGTCGGCATTGGTCCACCAGGCTTGGTGTCGTTGTGGAAGGTGCACGCGAACCCGCTTTCGGAACAGACGTCGCTGTCTTGTACTTTGAGAATGCCGACATTGAGTTCGGTATTGCGGTCCCGCGCGAAACTCAATGTGCCAACGACCTGAAGTAACCGGATGGGCTCTTTCGCGGCAGCATCGTAAGTCACACGTGTTCCCCGCGAAATGAGAACGCGGTCTCCCTGACCGGGAACCCGTTTCGGTTTCCATGTACTTGGATCGGACCATTTGCCGTCCTTGATGGAACGCAATGAGAACTTGAGTTCACTGACTTTCGGTTGTTGAGCAGCGACATGGGACGGCAGGAAAAGGAGCATCAAGGCGATAGGCAAGATCACTGTCGATTTGAGGAGCATGGTTGTTCCTTTCTCAGGTGGGAGGGAGAGACATGGCTTTGATGTTACCAGGAAAACAATAGAGCGAGCCACTGTTTTCAACTCAAATGTCGCATGTTCGCAACCCGATCCAAAGCTTTTGTCTTTGTTTTGTAGTGTCGTCGTTCGCTCCTTCGAGTGACCGCCTTTGTGGTGTTGATGCGAATCCGAGGCGGCAAATGCGCACACAAAAAACACAAAAATACCTCGCCCTGATTTTTGTGTTTTTTGTGTAC
>CAYYUU010000771.1:0-4497 GCA_964474955.1 uncultured Alcaligenaceae bacterium
TCTTGGCTTGTTTGATACTCCGGATGGTGACAAACGCATCGTAGGATTTCGAAATTTGGCGGGCGTAGGTGCTGTCGGTGCCAACTTCTTTGTAAGTCCTGCGCGCTTGTTTGGGGTCGTACCGTAACACGAATTTCGTTTGCGGCTTCAGCTCTCCGGCGACTAATAATTGGAGGCTCCCATGACAACGAGCGCAAGTCTTTTGGTAGAGCCGCAGCCCACGGCTGGCCTTCGTGTAGTTGATAGCTTTCGGGTAGGGTGGCGATTGTGTTTCGTGGACGTAGGATTGCAAACGACGAGAAATTTCAAAGCGTTCTTCCATCTTCGGAGTGAGTGAGTTCCCGTGGTAGGGTGTCCCCAAAATCAGAGCCAAATCGCCAGCGGATTTGTTCGGTCCGTACGGCGTCATGCCATCCCAGAAATGAAACCCGCAGTAGCGACCTGACCACCAAGGGCGTGATTGCGACACGGCCAATTCCGTTCCGTCTTTCCCTTGGTACCGAGAGAGATATTTCTGATAGGGAGAACCTCGCGCGTGAATTTTTTTCGCCGGCACCCAAAGATCGTACGTCTTTGCGTTCTTCGGATGGAACAACAGCCGACCTTGCGCCACCATCGGACCGACTTGCACTCCCACCGTCTCGTTACTCGTTTGGCTGAATAACTTCCTGAAGACTTTCTGAAAGTAATCCGACGAGTTGGCAAGGAAGTTCCCGTCCTCGTCACTGAGCACCACCAAGGCCCCTCGTTTCGGAGGCAGTCCAGCCATCTTGAATAAGGGACCGGCGAAGAGTGTTCGCCGTGTGAAGGTTGGGGAGAAACGCCAAGCCGTGGAAAACTGAGCAACCCCAGCTCGTTCGAAGCCCCGAAGGACCCATTCCACGTTCACGTTTTTGTTGGGAGCGCCACCAACAACGTAGTTGGAATAGACCCCTCCATGGCAAAGCATGCAGTTGGTCGCAGAGTGCAGTGATGAGGGGCCCTTTTTGGGGGTTTGATATTCGTGTATGGATTCCGTCAAGCTGAACTGAAAGGGGACGGAAATCGTGGCGGTTTTTGTCTTGCCTTTCTCTTGATAAGAGATTCGGACCGGGGCCTTGGCCGCGTTTTGATACCGAAACGGGCTGGGTAGAAATCCTAGAGTCCGGAGTTGCGTCGGTAAATCCCCGGCGTATTTCTGGCCCAGGAGACGGGCCCAAAGCAAGACCGAAAAATCATTCGTCGTGTGCGTCAACAAGTGCGCTAAACCCAACCGGGCGTCGTGACCGACTTTGGTGGCCGAGAACCCGTTGGGGTCGAGATTGACGAAGATCAACTTTCGCTTGTAGACCTTCGAAGCGAAATTCGGGTCGTAGCCGAAGTCCTCCGACAATGGGCGATATCGAGACTTCAAAATCTCGGGCGGGAACCGATCGCTTTCGTTTTTGGAAGGTTGCCTCTCGTTGGCGTGAGTGGATTGGGCTGCGGATTGCCCAGGCCAGGAAGACAGAAGTCCTAGCACGACCACGGCTAACATTCGGAGCTTACCGCGGCCTTGGACTCGGCTCATCGTGGAGACTGTTTGCATTGGAATCTGCCTCTCGGAGGAAAGAAGAATGTGGGCAAAACTCTCGCACAGTCAACTGACTGGTCTGCGTTGGTAAAAGTCCGGGAATGGATTCTTCGTCGATTCTTCGTCCCAGACGTTAGCCTGGCGGACCACTTCGTCGATGGCTTGTTGTTGTTGCGTGGCCGTTTCGATTTGCTTTTGCGCTCCCGGCAGTCCGAGTCGTCCACCGAGTTGGCCGATCAAGAGCAACGAGGGGATCATCTCGCCTCGAGCCTTCTGGCTCTGGGCTATGTCGTAGCTCTTCTGGGCGTGCTTGAGTGCTTTTTTGAGTTGACCTCGTGACACATACGCGTGGGCGAGTTCTCGCAAAACCCAAGGATGGTAGCACGGAAATGGCTTGGCCAACCAATGGCTCCGTTTGGCCAACCGAAAGGCTCGCTTGCGATGTCTTTGGCTCTCTTGCTGGTCGTGACCTTCGAGTGCGTCGGCCCGGCGTCGAAGGGCCATGACGAAGGTGGGTAAAAGCTCCAGGAATTCCGATCCCGCCAACAAATGCCCGCAACCTAATCGGTACGTCTCTTCGAAGGCATCCAACGCCTCCTTCGTTCGGTCGTGAAAAAGGTGCCAGTATCCCTCCGCCAAGAGGAGTCTTGTTTTCGCCACAAAATTCTCCCGCGTCTGTCCGCAAAGTGGTCGGAGTTGCTCAAACGGGATGTCTCCTTTGGCCATGTAAGCCCACATGTAGAGGATAATTTGCAAGCTGTTTTGGTCGCCCATTTGGACGGTCTCGTGGGCCATCTGGTGTAGCGTCTTGATGGAACGCTCGGGTTGGCCAAGGCGGTTATTGCATCGATGCCAGAGATATCTGTTGAAATGAATTTCCCAACGATCCCCCGTTTGGGAGTAAAGACGCAGTGATTCCTCAAAAAAGGCCTGCGCCTCTTTGTACCGTCCCTGAAGGAAGGCCGAGTAACCACTCCAGTTATACGTGTTCGCCAAACCCCAGACGTCTTGCAATTGGGTGCGCAATTCGCGACACTGGCTTACGAGATGGTCGCCGTAAGAAAACCAACCCAAGGAGCACAGGAACGCACCTGCTGCGGCATACCCTTGAGCCACGGCAGGAGAAGGAAGATGGTGCTGGACGTGGTTCAAGATCGTCACTGCCGCCCACCCGGTCTTGAGAGGTTCGTGCATGACGAAGGCCCATTGGAGGCGATTGAGTGCCAACAACAACAGATCGGAGTGGGACGTGTTCGGTCGCGTGTGGAGCCTGTTCGGAGCAAGCCAGTGTACCACGTGAATTCCGATTTCCGAGAGAACTGCCCAGACCCACCCCAGAGTGCCTCGGGGAACCTTTTGACCGAGCCTCGCCAGGGTCTCTGTGAGGACCTCGATGCTGGCCTTGTTAAATCCATGCTTTTGCAAGATTTCGCCCAGAAGAAGCTCGACGCCTCCAATGTCGAGCGGATCGGTGGCATGGTCGAGGGCCTTCTCGAGCCGGGCTTTCGCCTCGTCATAAAGACCGAATAACATCAAGGACTCACCAATACCTCGATGAATTTGGAACCGAACTTGTTTCGGACTCTGGGAACAATGGCGTTCGGCCACCCGGTATTGCTCGATCACGCCTTCCAGCGCAAATTGGTTGCGAGCTCGTCTCGCGGCACAGAGCGCATAGGCCAAAGCCTTGTCCGAGACGCCTGCCGCATCGTAGTGGTACGATAGGTCGTAAATTCGAGGCAACGCCGGTGGATGCGACAAGCCCTTTCCTCGACACAATACCAACACGTCGTCCGGCGAAAAACCGCCACTCAAGTCCTCGATCGTTTCGGCCAACGCCTTGTGGAGAGACCGTCGTGTTTCCGGTTGGATTGAACTCAGGACGGTCTCGCGCACCTTGTCGTGGTACGTGTCGACCAAAAAGTTATCTTCCGATCCGACCAATCGGATCAAACGCTCGTTACGCATCTTCGTCAACGTGGCAACCGGAACGGCCTCCGATCGGGTCACGCGTGTGGCTTCGTCGAGCGACATCGCTTGACCCGAGACGCAAATGACGTGGAGCAACAAACCCGCCTGCGACGGAAGTCGTTCGAGCTTACGCTCGACGACTTGGTCCAGCGGCAAGACTTCGAACGAATCGGTCTCTGGATCAAAACAACCGACCAGTTCGATGAGAAAGAATGGGTTCCCGCCAGATTGTTGGGCGAACTCGATGGCTCGCCGACGAATGACGTCCGTGTCTTGTCCCAAAATACCAACAACTAACTCGGTGCACTCTTCGACGCTCAAGGGAGAAACCGATACGTCGCGATGGGTGACGTCCAACGGAAAGCTGGATTGGTAATCCCACCACGTGGTGAGAAACGGACTGTTCTCGGCTTCGTCACTTCGGTACGTCGCGATCAACAGTAATTGCGGCGAGTTCGGCGGTCTGAGGATTTCCAAAAGGGCCAGGGCACTCTCTCCGTCACCCCACTGCAAGTCATCGACGAACCAAACCAAGGGTTTCCGTTCGCCAATGGCCTCGACCAAAGATCGCAAAGCCTGGAAGGCTCTTTTTCGAATTTGTTGTTGGGCGACGCCCCGCAGTTCGACTTTGTCGGCTCGAGCAGCAAACGCCGGGATTCGTTGAAGAACTGGGAACACTTGAGCCAGAACGCCGCTGTCGTCCCCGAGCAACGGGGTGAGTTCCTCCAATGAGAAGGTATGCAAGTAGGTCGTCAACCCGTCGATGATTGTGTCGAGGGCTTTGAATGGGACCGATTCCCGGTCATAACACCGCCCCGAGATCACGACCAATACCTCGTCCTTGTAAAGCGGACGCAAGAAGTGTTCGGCCAACGTCGTCTTGCCTTCTCCCGAACGACCTTTGATGAAGATCGTCGTCGCCTGACCCGTTTGTTGGAATTGGTCGAAGGCGTCTTGGAGGATGGTGAATTGAT
>CAYYUU010000772.1:0-4494 GCA_964474955.1 uncultured Alcaligenaceae bacterium
GGCCCAGGTGAACAAAACTGCCACACAAAAATCACAAACCTGGTCTTGGCCTCTGTTGAATAACTCAATGTATTCCTTCACGGGATAGAACTGTTTCGGATCGTCCGATGTTGCGGCTTCCTTGTTGTGTTTCTCGCGGAAACCTTCGGGAAGTTCGGGGTATGGCGTGTCGGGGTGTTGGCTGCGGATCAACGCGATTTCGGAAGTGATCAGGTGGCCGAGTTGCCACGCGATGTTGTTTGCTCCGGGCACGGGGCGTTCGAGGAGTTCGGCGTCGGTGAAGTCTTCGAGGTACATCCCAAACATCGCTTGGGTCGATTGAAGGGCGGCTTGGATGGCGGCGATACCGTTCATGGAAAACTCCGTATAAGGAAAAGGTTGCGGGCGACTATAATGCTAGAGATTTTGGCGACGATCTGTCGGAGCCAAACCGACCAGAAAACGCTATCAGTTGCCTCTGGTATATTCGAGAAAGCACGAGTTGGTCAGGGGAAGGAGTGGAAGGAGCCAGAAAATTGCTTGCCGTGCTTTCCGGGAGTCGCCCCACACTTGAGCGGTCGGATAAATCTCAGTCGTGTTTTTCTGTGTTGTTTGGAAGCCGCCCAGCGGCGACAGATCTTAGCCGTGGGTGTAAACCCACGGGACATCGAAGCCTTCATCAACACTGGGCCAAGACTAACGGGGTGCCCCGACAGCATGCTCGGAAAGCGCACGGAGAGACCGCATGATTCCCAAAGTAGAATCCTTCGATGGCACGGCTGACGTCGTTGCGAGTCCATCGACATCGTGAGCAACCCGCAACGCGAAGAATCCTCGCCCATGAGCACCCAACAACAACTCTACCAGGCAGTTCTCGACAATCCCGAGGATGACGCTCCACGTCTCATCTTTGCGGATTGGCTCGAAGAAAATGGCGACCCCGAACGGGCTGCCTTCATCCGCGAACAGATCGACCTCGCCAACACGCCACCCGATCACCCTGACCGGCTGACGAGGGGTTTGCAGGAGTGGGAAGGTCGAACATTGGCATCGCCAGAAAAAGCGGGCGAATGGGAGCCGGAACTCCAAACTATTGGGACCAACCGTTGGTATCGTCGTGGATTCGTCGAAGAAGTCGAGTTCCGGACGTGTCAGGATTTCTTGCGTTCGGCCAAGAGGTTGTTCCAACTCGCTCCGGTTCGGGCTCTCAACTTCACGGGTCGGTTTACCGGGGCCAAGCGTTGGTCGCGGTGTGAGGAGTTGCGTTGGCTGCGAGGGCTTTCATTCGAATGTTGGGATACTTCACGTGTGTGGCCGACAGGCGTTTTGGACGGCGTGTTGTGTTGCGAGCCTTTGCAACAGCTGGAGTTTCTCGAAGTGTTTGGGATGGAACAACATGGGATCGAGATTCCAGTTGTTTTTCAGGGCGAGCGGCCCCTCCCAAATCTGCGGGCGTTACACCTCGTCGGTTGTGCGTGCGAATACATCGGAGCGCTTACCCTCGGGTCCTGTTGCCACTGGCTTCAACTTCAGTCGCTTTCGTTGAAAGGGAATCGAATTGATCCTTATGGTTTCATCTCCATTGTAAACAGCCCTACTTTTCGATCCTTGCGGGAACTTGATTTTGGTTGGGGAGGCCCCATAGACGAGACCAACGCAGTAGGCCTTGAAGGGATTTCCTCGCTGGTTCAATCCCCCCTGACCAACTTGGAAGTGTTGAACCTCAACGAAACGGAACTCGACGACGAGGCCGTTCGCCGCCTCGCTTCCTGGCCCAGATTGAAGAACCTTCGTTATCTTGAGCTCGGGTTCAACGCGCTGACTAACGCCGGAGTGGAAGTCTTGGTATCGTCTCCCAACGTTCAGAATTTGCGGCGTCTGAACATTTATGGAGACGCGCTCGATGAAGCCGCCGCACGAGCCATCTTGGAATCGCCGCACCTCGGGAAATTGATGGAGTTGAATCTGTGCGTCGGCAACATCGAGCCAGCCACAATGAACAAGCTCGAAGAGTGGCTCGGTGATGGCTTTCGGGATCCGTAAGGTAGATGCGGTCGGAGGCACAATTGTCGTTTGTTGGTTCGTCTGAGAGAGTTCCTTTTCCAAAAGCGAACAGGCAAGATGCCTGTTCTATGGACCAAAAACTTTTCGCGGAGCGAAAAGCAACTTTACCAAATGCGACATTGATTGATCCGACTCTCCAGCGAACTTTCGTTGGTGGTCACCACCTCTGCTTTGTAGGATGAAATCGGTCTGAACTGCTTCCGTGAACACAACACTTCTTTTTTTCCTCCAAAACGGCTAACTCAAGGGGCGAAACCGAGTGCCCACGGAAAATCCAAAACGATGACAGCAAAAAAAAATGGCCCGTCCCAATGCGACTCGACGAGCACAAGGTTCGACGCCAACGAAGTCATTGCGTTTTACAACGGCGCCAAGCCTCTCGTCCGGGAGTTGATTGAGATGTTCTTGGAAGAATGTCCGAAGCTGTTGGCCAAAGTCGAAACGGCTGTCCAAAATGGCGAGGCCGACGGAATTCGCCGAACAGCTCATACGCTCAAAGGAAGCGCGGGCGTTTTGTTGGCCACGGACATTCAAAGCCACGCCGCCGAACTCGAACGGATGGGAAAAAGTGGTGACTTGGATGGGCTGGATTTGGAGTGGGAGAGACTTCGGGTTGCCACAACGGATTCACTGCGAAGTATGGAAGCGTATCTCAAGGGAACAACGCCAACATAAAACGATGAGGGAATCGTGGATACCGGAAAGCAACTCTTCCAGGCGATTGTCGAACGGCCCGACGACGATGCGCCGCGTTTGATCTACGCCGACTGGCTCGAAGAGAATGGTGATGCGGATCAGGCGAATTTCATCCGCGATCAAATCGCCCTCGCGAATGCCACGTATGACGAGCCCGCCCGCGCAACTCGCGATCATTGGGAATGGTTGGCGTTCGTAGATCAGACATATCCACCACAACACATTGAAGGCTTGCCGCTCAAAGAACCGGTGGGATATTGGCGAGGGTTTCTGGCTCGATTTACTTGCGCCGGGATACCCAAATTTCGCAAAATCGACGATGACATTTTCACGATTGCGCCTTCGGTATATCTCAAATTCCGGTTTCCAACGTATTCGGGTGAAGAGTGGGTAGAGTGCAAATATCTGGATCGCATCCGAGGCATTCACGTTGAAGGGACGAGCACTTCCGATTGGACGTATTGGGTGGCCTCTGAACTCTTGGCACCCAAGAAATTGCGTGACTTACGAGTCTTGTCGGTCGTCAGGAGTCTCCCTAGCGGGATGAATTGGGCTTATCTGGTGTTTCAATGCAAGCATCTGGAAAAGATGGAAGTCCTTCGTTTGGAAGAGTGCAATTTAAGCGACGTCGGGGCAATTCAGCTCGGCAACCTGACCCAACGGGACAACCTCAAAGTGTTGTCTCTCGGGAATAATCAGATCACTGACCAGAGCATTGAAGTGTTGGTGACGAATCCGGGATTGCGAAATTTGTCCGAGCTGCATCTCGGTGTAAGGCAGCTTAGTGAAAGGAGCAACGTTGTTGGTCAGGAGGGCATCCGAGCCATCGTGGAATCCGAACAGATGGCCAATCTGCGAGTGCTCGACCTGGCCAACACATCTCTCACGGAAGAAGCCGTCGAGTTGTTGGCGGATTCGCCTTTCCTCGAATCGTTGCGGTATCTCAACCTTTCGCGAAACGACTTGTCCGCCCGAAGTGTCGAAGCCCTTGCGAGTTCGCCTTACGCGAAGAACCTACGCCGTCTGAATTTGGAAGGAAATGACGTTGGCGACCTGGCCGTGAAAGCGATATTGCACTCGCCGAACATGGCCAATCTGATTGAGCTGACTCTGAGCCCAGAACGATTGCAGAGCCAGACGCTTGCGGCGGTCTGGGAGCAGTTTTTTACTAAGGGTTCATGACGATTGCTTGTCATGGTCGAATCACAACGACGCGAATCAGACCGTCTTCGGAATACTGCGAGATTAGCGAACGAGCCCGCGTTTTCGCATGTAATTGAGCACGAGTTTTTCGAAGGGAACTTGGTTGCTCGTAAAGACGTAGGTGATACCCCGTTTGGAGCAAAAGTCGTGGATGGCTGCGCGGTACGCATTGAGGTTTTGTTTGTAGCGCTTGAGCAGAGGGCCGCTGACAGTGACTTCGGCGACGTCGCCGTCTTCGATGTCTGTGAGTTTCAGGTCGCCGATGATTTCCGGTTCGATTTCTTCCTGAGACAAGATCTGGACGACGTAGATGTCGTAGTCTCTGGCAACCAGATACCGCAGGGCTTCGTCGTAACCGTCTTTTTCCATGAAGTCACTCAGGACGATCACAACACCCTTTCCGCTCGACCGGAGGGTGAACGTCTTGAGGGATCTCTCCAGATTGCCGGTCCCTCGCGGTTTGATCTCGCCCAAGAATTCGAACAACCGCCAGAGGCTTTTCCGGCCACGCAAGGCGGGCAAGCTGTCTTCGATGTCGTTGTTGAACACCTC
>CAYYUU010000773.1:0-4493 GCA_964474955.1 uncultured Alcaligenaceae bacterium
GGGGAGAGGGCCAAGAAAGATAACACTGTGGGTGAGGGGTCTTGCGTGGGGCTCGACAACCTCGGAAAATATCGCGTAAACCAATTTTCTTTTATCACCCCTCACCCGCAGCGTTCCCCGCTTCGCTCAGATCTGTCCCTCTCCCCGCTTGCGGGGCGAGGGACTTTGAGTTGTCCCCAACGCAAGCGTGAACCGCTCTATATGCCGCCACTCCGTGGCTCCCAAACAACATCCCAGAAAAGGCGCTATCTCCCATTTGGGACAATTAATTCTCCGACCAACGAAGTCTATTTCACACAAACCTCGAACGCAGGAAAACTAACAATTCTGGGACTTTTGCGCAAGTGTCTACGTTTCTCGCGTTCAGTTCAAAAATCACACGCGCTGGCTCGGACGTTGCGGGAACACCAGAGGCGCGTCGGAGCGAACCTCTTGTTGAGGTTGCTCTTGTTGTGAAGAGAAAAAATCGGTTTTGCCCGCGATCAAACCAAGCACGAACGAAATCACCAGGAGCAAAACTACAATCAAGATCACCAGGACTAACCGACCGGTCGTCAGGAATACTCCACGCAGCCCGGGGGCCGGAGGAGTCGCGGCGAAGTCGGGAGAACTCATTGGGGCTTGGTGGTCGAGCGGTTGCTCCACGCTCGGTGAGGCCGAATCGGGGTCCGCTACCGGATCGAGGAAATTATCTTCGAAATTGTCCTCTTCGAATAACCCGCCTCCGTTGTCGGAGGGGAACTGAGGTGCTGGTTGCACCGCACCCTGCGTTGCCGAGGCGTGTTCCTCTTCCGGCTTGGGTACGATTACCTGGCCGCTGCACGTCGGGCACCGAATGACCGTCCCGGCTTTTCGGCGGGCGATGGACATGAGTTGTCGGCAATAAGCGCATCGAAATTTGATCGGCATGGTCGCTTGGCCTGGTCGCTGCACAAAATCTATCGGAACGAAATCGTCGGACGCGCCAACGAAAGGGACTTTCTGGGGGCAGTTGTGGATTTGGGAAGATTTGTTGTAGGACAGACTTTTAATCTGTCCACTATATTCTTGGGCAGGTTTTTCACCTGTCCTACGGTCCCACTCGACCCAAAACAGATTCCCAGATCCAACGGAGCACCCTTTATGGTATTGTCTGGCTTTTCGCACGAAAGGGCAATCCTGGCTTTGGTCACGCTTGACGGATTGACCACATCGTTGAGAATAGAAATGCGAAGGTCGTCATGACTGGTCCTTCCGCGAGGACGTCGATCTTGCTTTACTCTGCCTTGGGATGATTCTCGTCCGCCCGTTCCTATCTTGCACCGACGGAGTCTTTTATGTCCACGAGACGATTCCAAAAATCAAATCTGGTATTGGGTCTCGTCGCGGTTTTGGCCTTCTGGTCCGCGACACCCGCGTCAGCGTTCCACATCGTTTTCAAAGACGGATTCGACCTCCAAGGAAGAATTCGGCACGCAAGGACCTACATCTTCGACAAGGTGAGCGGTCGGGCATTCTCGATTCCCGTCAACGGCACGCCGTACTCGATCGAAACCCCGGTCCGTCATAGCGTGTTCAGTCCACGCCAAGGTTACGACATTCTGCCCGAACACCCCGAGACGACTCCTGCCTGGATGTACTTCCAGCAAATCGGAAGACGAGGAGGAATCCGCCTCTCGAAATACTGGACCATCATGAAGACCGGTCCCTGGGACGAGAATTGGGAACGGAATATCTTGCTGAAGGAACTGGTCGGCAACCGCTTCCGAGGCAAGTTTGAGACGAAGCCGATGAAGCAGCGCATCACCCAGCTGACGCCGGAGTTCGTCACGATTCGGTCCATGAAACACTCGTGGGCAACGTTTCACCGTCTGGAAGAGTTCGACACCGATACTTTGCGTGGATTGCTTTATGCGAAATTCAAGAAACTCCAAAAGAAGGAGAAACTCACACAAGCAGTCATCCACCTAAGGACGGCCCAATTCTTGATTCAAGCAGGTCGGTACACCGACGCGAAAATCGAACTCAAGAAGTACAAAGGGGACGACAGCGGCGTTAAGGATGAATATTCCCGCGAACTTTCGGCCATCAAGAAACTCGAAGCGTTGCAATTTACGCAGGCGCTGCTACAGGCCGAGAAGGTCGGCCAACACGAAGTTGCCGAACAAAACATCCAGAAGTTTTTCCAGGGCAAACTCGAAAAACTCGTTCCCGAGAAAATGTCGCTCAACGTCTACGCCCTCAAAAGTAAATATGTGAAGCTCAAGAAGAAGGTGAAGACGACCCAACGGCAACTCAACGAATTTGCCGCCCGGTTGACGTCGAAGAACCGAGGACGGCTCGGCGACGCGGCCAAGACGATCGCGGAGGAAGTGAACGTCGACACGGTGCATCGATTGGAGACGTTCTTGAATGTCGCTCGGGTGTATGAACTGGCGTTGGCCCAGAACCGCAAACCAGATCATACTCCCGACCAGGTTGTGGCGTTCGCCGTGACCGGTTGGTGTGTTGGCGACCTTGCGGCCGAAGGTGACGTCCTCGTGGGTGACCGATTCTGGGACGCACGGACGTTTGTTTTGCAGTATCAAAAGACGGCGAACGAAGGGGCACGAGCGAAACTCCTTCGCAACTTCCGCCAACGAAACAAAATTCCCGTCGATGTCCTCGCTCGGGTCGTCGAAGCGGCCCCGCCACCTTTCCCGCACGATAAACTCTCACCGTCGATCCAAGAGTTGCAAGTGGTCGAGCCCGGCGGCGCCGCGGGACCGAAGTATCATGTGCAATTGCCACCGGGATATCACCACAATCGTTCGTATCCGGTGTTCGTCGTTCTACCCGAACCGGGGCAAGCCCCAGAATCGTTGATGAAAGTGTGGGCTCCGCTGGCCCAAAAGAACGGCTACATCCTCGTGGCGCCGGAGTGGACGATGGTCGGTCAAACGGCTTACCAGTACAGTGAGCGCGAGCAACTCGTCGTGATCGACACGATCCGAGACTTGCGTCGGCGGTTCCAGGTCGATTCGGATCGTGTCTTTCTCTTTGGTTGCCGGGAGGCTGGGCAGATGGCGTTCGACGTCGGGTTGGCCCACCCGGACATGTTTGCGGGCGTTTTGCCGATGTCGGCGTATCCCCGATTCTATGCGTGGGCCTACACGTACAACGCGCAATATCTCCCGCTCTATGTTGTCTCCGGGCAACTGGATCTTGAGAGTTCGAACCAAAATCACGAGAAGTTCAAGGATTGGGTTCGTTGGGGCTATCCAGGGTTGTTCGTCGAGTACAAGGGTCGTGGTCGGGAGTTTTTCACGGGCGAGTTCGCGGACATGATGGATTGGATGAACCGAAAAAAGCGATACTTTCCGAAACGCCAGGTGGGGGCCTATGGCTTTGGCGGTCGTGGCACCGAGTTTCGCTCGATGCGGGAATCCGACAATAGTTTCTACTGGCTCACGAGCAAGTCTCTCAACCGCAAGTGCCTCAACTCCGTGAGCAACTGGAACACCACCCGCTCGGCTGCCGAGTTCCAAACCAAGATTATCTCGCGGAACTATATTCACATCGGCACCAAAGGCTTGAACCATCTGGTGATCTGGATCGCACCGGGAATGATCGACTTCTCCCAGAAAATCAAACTGCGGTTGCATTCCAGTCCCATCACACGCTACCGAACGAGTATCCTTGTCAACGGCCAACTGCCGAAGTTGGAGATGGAGTTGAAGCCGAAAGCGGAAGTCCTCCTGGAAGATCTCTGTAACCGCGGGGATCGCCAAAAGCTGTTCATTGCGAAGATCGAATTGACTTCCAGAAGATAAGGGAAGAATGACAGAAGGATGAGGGTTCAAAGCCGGAGGGTCAAGGGACAGGTGTTCGTCCCTTGACCCTCCGGCTTTGATCAAAACCCAGCGAGACGAAACTTCAGGCCCTCGTCGGGGTTATTATTGGTGACAGAATTCACGATGCCGATATGGCCATTCGCGAGGGAACAGCCATCTTTTTCACTTCCCACAGGACGACGTTCCAAGTAGGAGTTTGCCTGATGTTTCGAATCAGTCTTGCGGTTCTGATCTTGGCCGGCTTGCCAACACTGTTCGCTTCGGCCCAGGCCCCCCAAAAGAAGAAATTGACCGAGGCGCGAAAAAAACAACTCGCCCGCTTCGCGAAGATCGTCAAACTCGAACCCGTCCAGTTCATCAAGCTCTACGACAAGAACAAGAACCAAGCTCTCGACAGGACGGAAGCTCCCAAATTTTTGGGGAAGGCCTTCCCCCGGCTGGATCAGGATTCGAACGACAAACTCGATTCGACGGAGGTCGGTCGCTACCTCACTTACATGCGCCGATACTTGGCTCGGCTGCAGAAAGAAGGCCCACCAGCGACGCCGAAGAAAACGCCCCCGAAAACAGCCAAGAAGCAAAACCCACGGGCCAAGTTCATTCTCCAACGAATCATGGCGATGGACAAAAACGGTGACGGCAAAATCGCTCGAAAAGAAGCCACCAAGCAACTGGCCCGAG
>CAYYUU010000774.1:0-4492 GCA_964474955.1 uncultured Alcaligenaceae bacterium
GTTGATCTTTGTGAGGCCTGCAACACGAAAGTGGGGACAGAGAAGTGGTATATTGTTTCGTAGTTCGTCAGCGTAGCTGCCGCTTTCGTAGTTTTGTCTTTTTGTTGTAGGCACACGGAGTGTGCCGTTGTCTTTGTTTTTGTGTCCTCGCTCGCGCTTCGGGTTGGTGTCAGAAACTCTCGCTCGCGTTTCGGCGGATATTTTTGTTCCTTCTCGTTCTACTCGTAGAAGCGTTTTCGCCACCCAAGTCGGAAGAACACTTTGGCGAACGAGTAATCCCTCGTCCACCAAAGCTTTTCTGATCGACTATGGATCAGTCCACCTCGTCATCAAAATCTTCCTCATCCTCGTCGTCATCGTCGTCATCATCGTCATCGTCATCGTCATCAAAGTCGTCAAACTCATCCTCGTCGTCATCAAAATCGTCATCAAAATCGTCATCAAAATCATCGTCATCGTCGAAATCGTCGAAATCATCATCGTCGAAATCGTCGAGGTCTTCATCGAATTCGTCGTCTTCTTCGCCAAATTCGTCCTCGGGTTGTTCTTCTTCCTCCTCGTCACTAGCTTGTGGGCCTTGCGCGCCGGGAGCTGCTTCCCATTCCAACAACCGCCAATTTGGGTCAGCAATGTTGGTCCGTTCCCACACCTGTCCTTCAATCTCAATCACCATCTGCCAGTCCTCATCACGTAGACAAATTTCCTCTTTGGCGAGTTGGGTCAGCCTCGCCGTGTACGTTGGTGTATATTCGTTGTCCCGGTGAGGTCGAAGCCTCGCACATCCGGGGTTGCAAATACGTAACAGTCCATCCGTCCGTGGATTCGTCGGCTCTCCGAAAGAACCTTGCCTTCAGCAGGTCGAACATTTTCGCCCACTCGACCATTCATTCGGGGGTCGGGGCGTGGACTGTCGGGTTGGGGACACGAACTTGTTATCGCCAATTGTGTATTGTTGCCATCCGTGTGCTTCTTGATAACACCTCTAGGCTTTCACTCAGAAAGTGCAAGCCCTATTTGCCGTTTTTTTCTGAGAGGTTTTCGGCCCAAGTTATGGTCAATTTTTCCAGCCATCTCTTCGTAGTAAACCGCCCAGATCTCGTCAAGCGGATTCACGAACGAGAGAACTGCGTTTGCATTAGCCGCCGTAGAAAGAAGTCCACATCACGTCCGGTTTGATCCGACCGAAGGCGTGACTTCGGCCCGACGAAAGGTTGTGGAACACGACTTCGGCGGGACTAAATAACATCGGGTCGATCTTGTAAAAGTCATGATCATAGCGTTCGAAGATCGTGGCGAACGGAGCCCCGTAATCTGCCGACGCGCTCGCCGGAACTTTTTGACCCACCGCGGCAAGTTGGTCGTCGTCACTTTGGACCCACAAAACAACGCGACCACCATAGAGAATCGCATCGTTCGTTCGCCCGATCGCCCCGAGGTCATCCGCCCCGACCGGAGGCAACGGAGCCGTTCCCATCCCCGAAACGATCTGCGAAAGGTCGAAGTTGAGTTCGTGAAGTTTGTGGAGTGCCGTCTCCAGTGACCTCGCCACGACTTGAATCGTACCGGCCAAGCTCGCTGCCGGAGCGACCAGGAGAGTCAACTTTTCGGGCGGCAAGTTTAATTCATTGGAAAGGTATTCTATGATTTCTGGCGGCGGCAACCTTTGTGCTTCGAGAGTCCCCACGGCAACCGGAGGGGTCTCCTTGCCCGGAATCGTCCGGAATATTTCTTCTTTGCCCCACGCTGCTCGCATCGGGCCGGATGCCATCGCAAAGTATTTGACGCCGTCGACCTTCAAATTCCATCCGGCATACTGTGACGCCATGCAAGCCAACACGGGCGAATCGCTCGAAACTTGGATCAACGGAGTGGCGACGCCCGCAACATCTCCAGACACAACTGTAACCTCTGCCAAACCGGCCAAACACACCCTCGCCAATCCCAACCCGGCCTGGAGTCCGCCCACCGCCTCGACTCCGAGATCCATGAGCTTGGCCCCAGCCGTCTGGCTCACCGAGAGCCGCAAATTGGTTGCGTTGGCCGCCAGAAAGTCCGCTTGCCTCTGGGCCTTTTCATTCAAGGTTGGGATTTTCGTCACCGATCATCTCCTTCTGGCACCCGCCGCCAATCGTCGTAGGCTGTTATCGGAGGGCGTAACTGCTTTGGTCTTGAGAGCTTTCTTCTGCTGCGCTCAGTATCGGAAAAATCACACAAATTGGCACCCTTTCGAGGACATTTTCTCATGACGACTCCGGACCAGGCAACACTCACCGTCGAAGCCCTCGCCTTCCCCAGCGCCGAAGGTCGCACTTTGCGTGGCCATTTCTCCTACGTTGGACACGCGTCTCGATCCGTGGTGTGTTACGTTCACGGCTTCGGCGGCACCCGTTCGGGCGAGAAAGCCACCGCTTTCGAATCTGCCGCACACCAGCGCGGATGGTCGTTTGCGGCCTTTGACTTTCATGGCCATGGAGAATCCGACGGTTCCATGATGGGCCTACGTTGTGACAGATTGATATCGAATTTGGAGACCTTCCGCGGACAACTGGAGCAACGAAACACAACACACGTCGGCGTTGTGGGCTCCAGTATGGGAGGGTGGGCAACGAGTTGGTTCGCTCAGAGAAATTCCGATTTCGTTTCGGCGTGCGTGTTGGTGGCTCCGGCCTTTTATTTCCCGCACACGCTTTGGTGGCGACTCACACCCGAGCAACGCGCCGACTGGAAACAAGATGGACGACTTTCATACTCCAACGAATGGCTCACCGAAGAATTGGGATTCGAGTTGATCGAGAGCGCTGAACAGTTCTCGCCTTCGCACCTGTTCGCATCTTGGCAAACCCCGACCCTACTTTTTCATGGGATGGAGGACGAAGTTGTGCCCTTCACAGACACCATACACGCCGTCGAAAAGGTGCTTGCCGCCGAAGTCGAATTGCGACTGCTCCGAAGCGGCGATCACAGATTGACCGCACACAAAGACGCGATAGCCGAGGAGGCGTGCCGATTTCTCTCAAAATACCTCAATGTGCAAACGGATCAATAAGTGTTGCGGATGGGTGTTGATCGGAGTTGCTTTTCGCTCCGCGAAAAGCAACTATCCTACCCGATACCCAACAACTTCGGTATTTCCGCAGCTTTCTCCGACAATGCCCGCGAAACTTTGCATTCCGAATCGCCTACCGCAAAAAACGTAAAGACAGGATGTCTCGCCTCGATCATCTGACCTGGATGTGGGATGTCTGTATAACTCGGAATATCTGAAGAATTTCGTTCCGGCCCAAGATCGATCAACCAGGGACCGATCTCGGGAAACGGAAAAGTTATCGGCGTATAATAGATAGCTTTCCCAACAACTTGCTGTTTGTTATGGCTTAATTCTGGCCAGGTCTCGTTCTCTTCACATCCGTGTCTATGCATAGTCAATGCAGGTATGCCCAAAGAGAACTCAATGACTTCCACAGAAGCTGTATACCTCGGATTGATTTCGACAGGGTAAGGTGTGTCGTCCCGCAAAACACAATCAACCCCGAATAAGCCTCGGAGTCCGAATTCCGTCACCAACACTCGGCCCAACTGCTCATAGGCCTTCTGAGTCGGCTCGCTCAGGCCCAAAACTCCAACATTGCCGCAGTACACAAAACCAGAGGCGTTGAGCCAAGTTTCTCCAATGAGTTGTCGGGTGACTCCAAGAAGTTTCGCGGTCTTACTATTTCCAACATAGACCGCCGAAGTCGGTATCCCCTCGATAAATTCCTGATAATACATTTCCTTCGTATGTGATCTTTCGGAGGCATCATCCCACACTCGAATTCGCTGCCCTGCGACACTCCGATACGGTTTCGAAAGCCACTTGCCCTTTTGATTCCAGGGCGGATGTTCGAGCACTCTCGGATGTGGAACTCCATGCCGGGCACAGACATCTTGCAACAACAGAGGATCGCGGACCTTGACGAGTTGATCGGCGTGAACTCCCCACAACTCTCGCTTTTCCTGAAGATTGCCCACCAACTTGGGATGATTTTCGAGTCCGCCGGTGAACATCCAGGGGGCATTCGGCGCTGTTTCAACGATGTCCAAGAAAGCTTTCGGATAATTCTCACGTGATATTTGTTGCGATGGCACACGACTTATGAGATCCCGATCTCCAAATAGATCACAGCACCACGGATGATATCCAGCGTGCAGCGCCGAAAATGCAGCAGCTCGGACACTCGCACCGAGAATAACGAGGGATTGTTGCGATTCCATCAAGTTCTGTCGTAATTCGGAGTTGCTTTTCGCGGAGCGAAAAGCAACGATCTACGATCATCTGTGTGTATCCGTGGCTAAACTTTTTGATCCTTCATCCTTCTGCCTTTGTTCCGTGTCTTAAGTCTTCAATTGTATCGATTTCGGGAATCACAATAGAAAAAAAGATGCCCCCACCATCGCGCTGGGTGATGGTGAGGGCACCGGGGGGGGACAGAGGGACGGACGGGCTCTGTTCTCA
>CAYYUU010000775.1:0-4492 GCA_964474955.1 uncultured Alcaligenaceae bacterium
AGGCTTGCCCTCGCGTCGTCGGCTCCGGGCTGCCGAACATGTCTCCGATCTTCATCCGGATTTGGCTGATGAAGACCAAGCACGTATTCGACGCACTCACCGCAGGCGTCAAAATCCGTAACGCCTGACTCATCAAACGAGCCTGCACCCCCACTTGTGAATCGCCAATCTCGCCTTGCAGTTCCGAACGCGGAACGAGCGCCGCGACCGAGTCGATGACGATAATATCGACGGCGTCGGACTTGACGAGCATCTCGGCAATCTTGAGCGCTTCTTCGGCGTGCGAAGGTTGACTCACGAGTAGGCTTTCGAGATCCACGCCGAGTTTTTTGGCCCACGTCGGATCCAAAGCATGTTCGACGTCGATGAATGCCGCGACGCCGCCGTTCTTCTGGGCGTTGGCGATGGCGTGCAGCGCCATCGTCGTCTTCCCGCTGGACTCGGGGCCGAAAATCTCGACAATCCGCCCACGCGGAAAGCCCTTTCCGCCGAGGGCCAAATCGACGCTCATGACGCCCGTCGGAATCCCGGGCACTTCGGCGACTTGAGATTCGCCAAGTTTCATGATGGCGTTCGCGCCGTAGTTACTCTCGATCTTCTTGAGTGTCTCTTCGAGGGTGGGTTTATCTTTATCGTTTTTAGCAGCCATGACTGAGATCCTCGCAGAATGGGACATTCGGTTTTTTTCAAATCGCCATACAGCGTTGGTATCGATTACTGAACGTTTGTTACTTTACCATTTCCACGTCCTGGATCAAGCTTCGTAGTGTTTTTATGGACATCAATCCGATGCGAAATAGGCCAGGATCGGCCCGCGCGGGACAGTCCGGATATAATAACGTGTGTGGCCAAACGTCGGAACAACGAAGGGTTCCCCCAAACCCAAACGAAGTGGGAAACACTGATGTCGACACGAGACCAAACAGTTCCGCTTTCCCCGTGGGAACTCGCTGCCGAAAACATTGCCGTCAAAATCCGTTGGTTCGGGTTGATCGTTGGTTACGTCATCATCAACACGAGCCAACAATCACCACCCGACCAGGCTGTGTTGAACGCGATTCTCGGGCTCGGCCTCGTCTACGCCGTCATCGACACCTACTACTCCGTGCGAGGCACCATTTTCCTACGCCGCTTTCCACTGCTAATCTCGGCCATGGAAGCGTTATTCATAGGGATGCTCTGCTATTACCACCAGGGGCTCAACAGCCCATTCCGGTATTACTATCTGCTCTCGTTGATCTGCTGCGCGATCCGGCACCCCATGACGATCACGTACGCCACGTGCATCATTCATTGCGGCAGTTACACGTTGCTCTACATGGCCCTTCCGCCGAGTAACCGCGACGTGCTGACGCTCTTGTTGACCGTTCTCATTTTGGTGTGGGTGACGTGGGCCAGTGTTTCGATGGCGCTATTGCTCAAACGAGTTGGGGACCACCTCCGCAGCCTCAACACGCAACTGAAGGAAAACCAAAATCAACTCGAGGCACGGATCGAAGAACGTACCCACCAACTGCAAGAAGCCCAGGCCCTATTGCTCCACCAAGAAAAGATGGCCGCATTCGGGCTCCTTGCTGCCGGAATCGCCCACGAAGTCGGAAACCCTTTGACTTCGATTAGCTCGCTCGTTCAGATGCTCCAGAAGCGAAACGCCGACACCTACGCGGCAGAAAAACTCGGCCTCATTAGCGGACAATTAAAACGAATCCAAACGACCCTTCGCGAGTTGATCAACTTTAGTCGACCCACGACGAGCGAGAAGACCCTCGTTAGTCTCCACGACCTGATCGACGAAGCCCTGAACATAGCCAAGTATCACAAAGGCACGAACCAGAGACAAATCATCACGCACGTTGCCCCCGACATCCCACACATCGAAGGCAAACGAGATTTGCTCGCCCAGGCGATCTTGAATTTGATTTTGAATGCCGTCGAAGCCACCGAGAAATCGGGCCGAATTACGATCACCGCCGCGGCCACCGTCGCGGCCATTGAAGTTTGCTTCGAAGATAACGGTTGCGGGATCGCTCCAGAAAACCAGGAGCAGCTCTTCCGCGCCTATTTCACCACCAAACGTGACGGGACGGGACTCGGTCTTTTCGTCACACGCAAACTACTCGCCGAACACGACGCCGACATTCGTGTAGAATCAGTAGTTGGAGTCGGTACAAGTTTCACCATAACGATTCCACGACCAAAGGTTGAAAGGGAAAACGAACCGACGAAATCATGTGTTGTCCGAGCGTTGTCGGAGCGTTGAGAGATCGCGCAGGTGTCGGTTTGTGTTTTGTGGGGTGGGGCAAGTTGGAGCGGGAGCGAAGCGACGACGGCTCACCAAGCCCTTTTGTCTTTTAATTTCCTATCCTCTGATCCCTATTCCCTCGTTCGTGGTGGGCCGTCGCTTTCGTTCCCGCTCCGGCTTGCCCCACCCCTTACCTGGCAAAAACAAAAACGGAAACCAAAACGGCGTCCACTGCCGCGATCCAAAATGAAATTAACAACCCCCCGAGCTTCTGTTCTGATCGTCGACGACGAAACCCTCATCCGCGAAACCCTCTCGGAATATCTCACCGAGGAAGGTTTCGACGTCACGACCTGCGGCAACGGCGAAGACGCTCTCGAACTCGCCGGAGAACAGGCGTTCGACGCCGCGCTTCTCGACTTACAACTTCCGGGCATGGACGGCATCGAGTTGCTCGAAAAACTTCTGCAGGTCAGCCCCGAAACGTGCGTGATTTCGATCACCGCCTACGCCACCGTGGAAACCGCCGTCGCGGCCTTCCAGCGAGGAGCCAACGATTACTTAATGAAGCCAATCTTGCTGGAAGAAGTTCTCAACAAATTGAATCGCCTGTTGGAATACCGCAAGCTCGCCAACGAAAACCAGTGGCTCCGTCGCGAACTTCACCGCGTCCAGGACACCGGAGACATCATCGGCGCGAGTTCGGCCATGCTCGCGATGATGGACATGGTCAAGAAAGTCGCACCAACTCGCTCGACGGTCTTACTCATAGGCGAAAGCGGCACCGGAAAAGAACTCGTGGCCCGCGCGATTCACCAACAATCGAGCGACAGCGCGACACCGTTTCTGCCTGTCAATTGCGCGGCGATCCCGAACGACCTGCTCGAAAACCAACTCTTCGGCCATCGCAAAGGAGCCTTCACCGGAGCCGACCGAGACCAACCCGGAGTCTTCGTCCACGCAGGGAAGGGGACCGTCTTTCTCGACGAGATCGGCGAACTTCCGCTCGCAACGCAAGCAAAACTCCTCCGGGCCATCGAACAAAAAGAAGTCCTGCCCGTCGGAGCCAACGAACCGGAGACATTCGAAGGCCGAATCGTGGCGGCCACGAATCGCAATTTGGAAGAGGCCGTCGAAGAAGGGCTCTTTCGAGAAGACCTATATTATCGTCTCAACGTCGTTCGTATTCCGATTCCGCCACTGCGAGAACGACGCGAAGACATCCCCGAACTGATCGATTTCTTGATCCCAAAACACGCTCGCATCATTGGCAAACGCTTCACCGGCGTGACCCACGAAGCGATGCAAATTCTGCTGGCGTGTCCCTGGCGCGGGAACGTTCGCGAACTCGAAAACGCTCTCCAACGAGCGATGATCCTTGGCGATGGTCCACTCATCGGAATCGAAGACTTGCCGCCGGATTTGGTCCCGAATCAAGAAGATCCGGCGCTTGTCGAAAATCTGGTCGAAGCCGTCTCAAGATTCGAAAAACAACACATCGAACGAATCTTGCGACAGACCGACTACAACAAGAAGGAAGCGGCGAAGCGACTTGGTGTGGCTTTGAGTTCGTTGTATCGGAAGATAAGTGAGTTGAAGATTACGGAGGAGAAAGAAACTGTTTCGTAGACGGGATCACTCGAGATAGACCCCATAACCAGTCCCGCTATCCTCAGGTTGATAAAATCCGTACGCGAGTCCGTCTCCCTCACCTTCCCCAAGAAAGCTGTGATTCTCGTGCCCGTCGCCAATGGCGTATCGGAGTACTTGGAGACTAAACTGCATTCCGCAAAATTCGTCTCCGCATCCGCTGCTCTCGGAGCCGCCGTTCATTCCAAATCCGTACCCCTGATCATGAAGGTGATGTCCGATCCAACCACAGCCGCTACCCCCAGCTGCGGTATCCTCTGGATCGTAGAGATAACCCGGTTTTTTAACCACGCCACAGGAACGACCGATTCGCTTTCGAATCCGAACAGCGTTCGCCTCGAGTTCACGTCCATTCTCTTCGAGCCAGTCCGCGTAGATCAACATCAGAGAACCATCCTGGGGGTTCTCCCGAATGGCTGCGAGGAGTTGGTTGCCTGTTGTGTTCAACAGAGGACCCTCATCATTTTTGGGAGCGTTTTTGGAGTGCAGAGCCGATTCGGCGACACGGATCGAGTCAGAGCGGCGCAAATCCGAAGCCGGGACCTTCCGCCGTTCCAGACCTGCGGTATCCGTAAAAAAGGGTGGGGTCGGCCCAGTTCG
>CAYYUU010000776.1:0-4487 GCA_964474955.1 uncultured Alcaligenaceae bacterium
AGCGGCGACGCAACATCGCCAAAAAGCTAAAAGGACCCTTCAGATGTTTTCGAAAGGAAGAACAAGAGGATTTCTTTACTTCATTCCTTTGAGCAGGGAAACTAAATGCAACATCGCTACATGAAAACCAAACGTAGCCTTTTCATGGTGATACCAAGGGTTGGATGGTTTCGCAATCTTGAACGGTGAAAATTATTTGAGAGTGGTGAACCGTCCATTCGGTTGGGTTCGAAGAATTGTTGGTCCCTTTCGCTGCCGAAAAGAAAGGGCGATATCTACTGACCTTTCCCACGAATCTCAGACCTAATCGGGGAGCAGGAGGTCCTCTCGGGCTTCCCGCCTAACTCAACGAGACTTCTCGCGTTTGGTAGGCATTTCGATTCGTTCCGTCACGCAATTCGAAAGCGGGAAAAACCGAAGGCCTCCGTCGAAAGACGCTTGACGGAAATCAAACGATTGACCAACGCTCTCAGGGAAGTGATCCAAGAAGTATCCATCGGCGAACGACCCAAAACGGCCAACGGTGCGTTCGGCGGGGCCAAGCCTTTGGAACTTGTAGAGCGAGGCGAAAGCGACTGCCTCTGGGAAATGATTTACTTCCTGCGTTTGGAAGTGTCATCATAATCGACGACCAATCTACCTCGGCGCCCAAATTCGATCGGTTCATTTCGATCAACGGAAACAAACACAACCCGAGCCACGTCTCGACTCTTTCGAAGTCGAAACGGACATCGGCTTGGGCTCACGCTTCGGGTGGTGGACTCGGACGTTTTCCCAGCATCTCTGCAGAAGCACACCAACTTTTCAAATTCGTTTTTCCAGCGGACATTGAGCCCGCAGCTTTTCCAGCAAATGGTTCAGCTGGAGCAGTTCGGCTCTGGTCATTTCGCCGACGACGTCCTTGTGGAGTTGGTTGAGAGGTTCGTCGAGTTTGGACAACAGGTCCAAACCTGCCGACGTGATTTCCACGTAGACTCGGCGGCGGTCGTTCCCACAGCGTCTTCGGGTGACCAGGCCTTTTTCCTGCAGACGATCGACCAATCCCGTGATTCCCGGAACGACGGTGATCGTGCGTTTGGCAATATCGAGAGTGGTCATTGGTCCGCCTTCGCCACGCAAAATCCGCAGGATGTTGTATTGCGACGAGGACATCAACCCGTGATCTCGGAACAAACGGGTGAACTCGATCTGGATCAAATCGTTGGTCCGGAGCAAATTCAGGACAACTTCTTGTTCGAGCGAATCGAACGGTTCCTTCTTCATCAATTCGTTTTGGAGGGGCATTCTTTCACCAAGATCAGAGGAACTGTGCCCAGGCAATCCTTGCCTGGACCACGTGTACAAGTCGTCTTGGACCCAAACCCAATAGATAAGACGAGGTTCGCTCCTAATAGTTTGGTGTAATTTTCCAAGAAATTATTCACCCAGGTCGAGCGATCTCACCCTGCCAACCAAGCAATTAATCCAATGCATGGACGTACCCTTTTGGGACAAGAGGAATCCGGTTTTCACCCTCTTGGAGCCACAGGCCACTGTCCACACACTCGCCAATATGCGAAACGGTTAATCCTTTGATCGGTTGCGTTTTGATCAGATCTCGTCCATCTTCGGGCGAGACAGTAAAGAGTAGCTCGAAATCCTCCCCGTCGTGTAGCCCATGCTCCAGCGGGGAGAGTTTTCCGCCCATAGTATGTGCTTCGTTCGTCAGGGGGACATCTTTGGAAAAAATGACTGCCCCACATCCGCTTTCCTGGCAAATGTGGTTCAGATCACTCGCGAGACCATCGCTGATGTCAATCATGGCGCGAAGGTCGACGTGAGTGTGGAGTGTTCGGGCCTCACGCACCCGGGGAAGAAAATCCAGATGCTTCCCCAGAATGCTACCGCCAAGCGGGCCCGTCACGAAAATCCAGTCGCCAATCTTCGCTCCGCTGCGAAGCACAGGGCCATCGCCAGTCGGTTCGCCTATCATAGCAACCGTGATAGTCAGTTCACCACCCCAAACGCTCGTATCTCCGCCCACAATTGCCGTGTCGAACTCGTCGGCGATCTCTCGCATGCCCTCGTAAAGCCCGTGGACGATTTCCGATGTCGCACTTTTCGGCAGACAAACACTCACGACGGCCGCAACGGGTTTGCCAGCCATCGCCGCGATGTCGCTCAAATTCACCGCCATTGATTTGCGACCAACGCGATGCGGTCCCGCTTCCGCAAGCCGAAAACAGGCTCCCTCGAGGAGGGAGTCGGTCGTGAACAAACACCGACTGTTTTCCCAACGCACGACAGCCGTGTCGTCTCCCGGACCTACTTCAACACGAAGTCGGACGGAAGAACGGCTTCGAATCCACTGGATCAGCTCGAATTCACCTGTGGGCATGTTGTCATCTCCATGAAAATATTCTGACTGTGGATTTTTTCGAAAATTCTAGAAGTTCCGCGCCGGGTCGTATCATGGATCGACTTTTTGGTGTAAACTTACATGGCGTAATCCGTGAAATTCCCGCGATAATGTAGAATCAAGTAATTTCAGGGCCTTGCGTGATGAGGTGACGAGCGAAGACTCATTTACAAACTCAGGGCGAGAGATTACGCACCCGACAAGGCCGGATCTCACCAAGACGGCGTGTGCGGATTGCTGCAAGACATTTTTTCGATGGTAAGTGAAGGTGGTTCATGTCGTCTGCAACAGTTCCTCCCCAACCGAATGGCACCGTAACGTTTGGCGACCCACACCTTCATGTCGATGGGGACGTTTTGGCGCTTTGTTTTATTCAAGACCCTGGGATGGGCGGAAAGTCCAAGACGACCCTCCTCTCGATCCAAGACACAGGGACCCTGTGCGAATGGGATCCGGCGACCGGGGAGTCGCTTTCGACCAAAATGCTCAGTGACTTAGAGACCCTCTGGCGTTTCAGTCCCGACGGCAAGTTTCTCGTCTCAGCCAGTAACGACCTCTCGATCTGGAACCCGAAAACGGGCGAACTGCTGCTCGCATTGCCGCAAGACTCCTGGGTCACGACCGCGAAGTTCCATCCGAATTCTCATGTCCTCGCGACTGGCCACGATGACGGTAGAGTGTGCTATTGGGATCTCGACAGTCAAAAGCTGGTGACGACGTTCGACGCTCATCCCGACTCGGTCAGTTCGCTCGCGTTCCGGCCCGACGGAAAAGCTCTGGTCTCCTCGGGGGAAGACAAAGCCATTGTGCTTTGGGACTTGGAGAACGCGACGAAGCTCGGTACGTTCGAAGGCCACAAGGATCGGATTCCCGAAATGGCGTGGCACACCGACGGGAAAACACTCGTCTCGGCTGGTTGGGATACGACGGCCCGTGTCTGGGATTCCGAAACCTTTGAACCGATCATACTTTTGAACACGCACGCGACACAGGTTTTGACGCTTGCGTTTTCGCCCGACGGCACCACGCTTGCGTCGAGCGACTCGGGCCACACGATTCACCTGTGGGACTTCGCCAACAAAACGACGAAATATCTCCTCCAACAAATCCCTACGCCCGCAAAAAGTCTGGCCTTTAGTCCCGACGGAAAAGTTCTCGCTGCAGGGGGAGAAGGGCTCATCCAACTCTGGGACGCCACGAAAGGGACTCCTTTGAGTCGGTCGACGTCTCCGCGAACGACGCCCATCTCGACCGCACTCAGTCCCGAGGGAGACCGCATTGCGATCAACGGGGGCGCAGGCCTGCACGTTTGGGATACCAAAACGCGAGCGCCGTTGATGACTTTGGACGACCCGAAGCCGGTGAACGTTTTGGCCTACTCACCCGACGGCCTTTGGGTCGCAGGCGGTACGGACAGCTACACTCGCATCTGGGACGCCGCGACAGGCCAACCCAAGGCACTTTGCGAAGGGCTCAACGAACCAACAACAGTCCTGGCTTTTTCGACGGACGGAAAAATCTTGGCTTCGGCCAGTCGCTCTGGGAATCAAGTATGGTTGTGGAACCCAGAGGACGGCGAGCCCGTGCTTCTCATACCCCGAGCGCTCGAAGGAGCGCTGGTCGAGACGATCGACTTTCACCCCGACAACCGAGTGATTGCCGTCGGTGGTTTGCAATCGACCCTCGACGAGTTAACGGGCTCGGTCAGCTTCTGGGACATCGTGGATCGATGCGAACTCGATACCGTTCCGGAAGGTTCGACGTGCTTGAAGTATCACCCGGAAGGGAACTTTCTGGTGATGGCCGATCTGGATTTCCAACTTAATGTCTATGACGCGGAAAGCCGTCGCCAACTGACGGAACAACCTGGCCACGACGACACTATCCGCGCTCTCGCCTTCAGTTCTGACGGAACACTGTTGGCTTCGGAGTCGAGCTAAAAAAAGTTGTATGCTTTAAAAATGACTAATTATTTGTTATCAACATAAATATATGTTTGATGATCAAATATGTTGTGTTGTGCCGCTAGTAGAAAATGTGTCATATCGTTAATTCGGTCTTCGTCTCATTAAATTCAAAGTTTTTGAAT
>CAYYUU010000777.1:0-4480 GCA_964474955.1 uncultured Alcaligenaceae bacterium
TTCCCTACAGCGCAAACCCCAGCGCCACCGATGATATTGGTGTCTTTCGCAGAATGGGAACCGTGGTCGCTTTCGTGTTGATTAGCTCGCCGTGTTCGGTGACGCGCTCGAACACGCGCGTCTTCCTCACTCGGAGGAGTTGAGGGACGCGGGCAGACCGATTCGGACGCCGCTGTCTGTGCGAGAGCAACACCTACCATCAAAGTTCACTCGATGAGCTGTGTTTCTTGGTCGCCGTGGTGAAGGTAGAAAGCGAGTGTTGATTGGGCGTCTTTCCCCTCGCATCCAGGCAGCCTTGAGACCACGTTTCGGATCACAATCCTCGTTCTCCGGGTTTGACAAGGATGTGTCATGCCTGGAGGGGCTCTGAGGATTGCACGATCGAGGCAACAAGGAGATCCTCAGGTATGTTCAGACACCTTGGTCGATTTTGTGCGTCGTACCCTTGGATCATTTGCGTCGCGTGGGTTCTCGTTGGCGGAGCGTTGACCTTCTACGCCCCGAGTTGGGACGCGCGGACCCAGGACGACGACGTGCGCTTCCTCCCGGACAGGTACACGAGTGTCCGCGCCTATCAGATCTTGGAACAGGCCTTTCCCAAGGATGTGTATGCGAGCCGACTCATTTTCGTGGTCGAGCGAGAGGCCACTACTTTGAGTTCGCAAGACATGCAACTCGTCGATCAGCTTGTGGATGATCTGAAGAGGCTCCGAGAGGAATTTCCCGATCTGAAGATCGGCAAAATCACATGTTATTCCGACGGCCTCATCGGCAACCGGCTCACGAGCAAGGATAACCATTGCACGCTGATCAACGTCTCCCTCAAGACGCCGTTCCTCGCGTTGCAAACGCGCGAGACCGTCGACAAGGCCAAGCAAGTCGTCGACAAGCGAGTCGCGGAGTCGGGAGAGAACGCACCAAAAGTGTATACAACGGGGCAAGCCGGGATTGGACGGGACCTGGTCGCGGCGACAAGTTCCAGTCTGGACGACACGACCACCGCGACGATTATTCTTGTGATCATCGTCTTACTGTTGGTCTATCGTTCTCCAGTGTTGGCCTTAATTCCCCTCTTGACGATCGCAATTTCGGTTTGGGTTTCGCTCAAGTTACTCGCCTTGATGACGCTCCTTCCGGGCGTGCATCTCGTGAACGTTAGCAAGGTCTTCGCCATCGTGATTCTCTATGGGGCGGGAACCGACTATTGTTTGTTCTTGATCGGGCGCTATCGGGAAGAGTTGCATAATGGATATTCGACCGAGGCCGCGTTGGCCAAAAGTGTCGGGTCAGTCGGTGGGGCTCTGACGGCGAGTGCCGGAACGGTGATGTGTGGGCTCGGATTGATGGCGATGGCGGAGTTCGCAAAAGTGCGTTACTCTGGTCCCGGAATCGCGTTGTCGTTGGCCGTCGGGTTGGTGGCGGCGTTGACTCTCACTCCTGCGTTGTTGCGGATTCTCGGCAACATCGTCTTCTGGCCCGGTCAACCTCCATTGCCTCGCCCATTGTTTTCGGAAGAGGGTTCTCGCGGCAAACAAACCTTCTGGGATCGGATTAGCCGACAAGTGGTCCGACGACCCGGCTTGATTTTCTGTTTGGCCGTTGCCTTGCTCGCCCCGCTCGCCTACTTGGGTGTCCAGGCAAAACCAGATTACAAGGCCACCAGTCAACTCGCGCCGGACTCCGAAAGCTTGCGAGGCCTTGGCGTCCTCCAGAACCATTTCACCCCCGGAGAGACGGGGCCGCTGACGGTCTTGTTGGTTTCCGACCACGACTGGGATAGCGAGGCAGGTCGCATCGAAATTCAACACCTGTGTAAGAGTTTTCAGCAAATTGACAATGTGGCTGAGGTCCGGAGCTTGACCCAACCACTCGGCACGCCGTTGCCAGATGAACGAAAAGTATCTGGCACGGGGGCGATGCTGTTCAAATTCCTCAAGACCGTCCAACCGACAGTCGTCAAGAAACTCAAAGAGGCGCGGGCGGCTTCGAAAAAGCACTACGTCTCCTCGATGCCGTCGGAGGACCAGAGCAAGCCTCGAAAATCCGTGACCCGAATCGACGTGGTGCTCAAGACCGATCCGTTCAGCGACGAGAGCACGGAAACCATGAAGGTCGTGCAGATGTGGCTCGATACGCACCTTTCCGAATCCAGGGTCATGGGCGAGGTCCAAAGCGAAACCTACGGCGTCATGGTCAGCGCGAGCGACCTCGCGAGTGTGACCGAATCGGACCGATTGCGTGTGAACTTGTTGATTTGCCTGGCCATCTTGCTCATCTTGTTCGTGATCGTTCGGAAACCGTTCCTGGCGTGCTATCTTTTGATCACTGTCTTGTTCAGTTACTACGCCACGCTCGGAGCGACGATGCTCGCTGGCTTCGTTTGGAATGGCGAGATGTTGTATCAGCTCGATTGGCGAGTCATGTTCTTCCTGTTCACAATCTTGGTGGCCGTGGGAGAAGACTACAACATCTTGCTGATGGACCGAGCCGTCAAGGAAGGCCAGACACACGGAGCGGTGGAAGGCATGCGGCGGGCTCTGGCCCGAACGGGAGGAACGATTACTTCGTGCGGGATCATCATGGCGGGGACTTTTGCAACACTGATGCTCGCTCGATTGACGACGTTACTCCAGATCGGGTTTGCGTTGGCGTTCGGTGTCCTCGTCGATACGTTCATTGTTCGGCCCTTCCTGGTACCGAGCTTCGCAGTGATGTTGGCCGAAGGAGAACCAGTCCCGGGCGAGGAAGAAGACGACACTTACGACGATCGGATTCCGCCAGCGTTTCGAATGGTTGCGTGAGCAACGCCGAAAGGGGAAAGGGGAAAAACACATTTGCCTTTGCCCTTTCTCCTTTGCCCTTTCTCCTTCAAAGATCGCAAATCTACTGACCTCTCCGCGAGGAAATGTTACAACATAAGGAACCGGCCAAACTTCTGCTCCATCGAATAGTCACACCCGTTCGCCTGCACAACACAAAGGAGCCTCCAAGTGTCTGCGCATGAACTTACCCGCCGCGAAACTCTCCTCACCACAGCCACACTTGTCCCCGCTGCATTCGCTCCGGAGATCTTTGCGTCGGCAGCCGTCGACCAGCCAAGGCAGCAACCCCAACAACCAACGGACTGGCCGATGGCCAACGGTCCGTACGGCAACTTCATCCCGAAAAAATACAACCACCGGCTCGTCGACAACCTCGCGCAATCCCGCCTGGTGTGGCGAAGTCAAGATACCGATGCCGGCTTCGGCAAGGGCAGCGCCTCGGGATATATCCGGTTGCTCGCCCAGCGCACGGCTCATCCAGGATCGTGCTCAGGACCAATCGTAGCTGACGGCAAAGTGTTTTGCACTTCGTTTCGGCCTACCGGAATGGTCTGGGCGGAAAACCAAACACACCTGCGGAATCTTCGCCAACCGTATCGGGGTCAAGAACTCCAACGTCTCCAACGGAACATGCGGATCGATGCCGACGACCTTTTGTTGGCGATCGACCAAAGAACAGGTCGGACCGCGTGGAAGGCCGTGGAAGAGGCCCAAGGACTTAATCGCTACATGGGCAAACGCGAGGGGTTCAACGTTGGGCCAGCCTACCTCGATGGCAAAGTCTTCAGCATGGGAACGACCGGACACGTCTACGCGTACGACGCAGCCAACGGGAACAAGTTGTGGACCATCAACATCGGTCAGGCTCACCAACGCACCGAGCGGCATAAACGCAATTGTTTGCAGCGGAAGGTCTTGCCAGGAGGACTCGGGTGGAATGCGTCGTTGGTCATCGCCGAGGGGGTTTTGATCGTGCCGTTGTACGACGGAAATCAAGACATGGGTTTGCGTGGCGTCGACGTGCGCAATGGCCGAACTCTGTGGACCTGCCAGAACGTCACTTGTCGTTACGCAACGCCATCGGTCTATCGCCACGAAGGACGCGAGTATCTGCTCGTCGCAACGTATCGCGGTGAACTTCGCATGATCGATCCGCGAAACGGACGGGAGCTATGGAAGGTGCAAGGTTTGGCACCAAACCACTTTCCGCTTTCGCCGTCGGACAATCACGTCCTCGTCCGTGTGAACTCGGCGACCGTCGAACGTCGGAATCAACGATGGGGAATCCTGGCGGCCTACCAAATTAGTCCACGAGGGGCTCGGCGCGTTTGGACCATGCCGGACCGCAGGGAGTTCTGGCACGTGGCCCACATGGACAGTTGTGCCAGACGCAATGTCCTCATCCGTGACGGAAAGGTGTATTACTGCACGAGCAACAAGGGCGTCAATCCGGCTCGACTCAGTCGACTCCACATCCTGAACGAGCGGACCGGTGAAGTCCTGCACACCGAACGAAACATGACTTCGGACCAGTTGATGTACTTGATCGAAGATCGATTGCTCCACTACACCGACGCTTGCCACGGCGACCGCGCACGGCTCGAACTGTTCACCGCAGACCCGGCGAGGTTCCGGCGTTTGTGCGCTCCGTGGAAGCC
>CAYYUU010000778.1:0-2269 GCA_964474955.1 uncultured Alcaligenaceae bacterium
GTCGCAGTTTCAATTTGCTCCCTCGCTCCGGGGAGCCCAAGTCGTTGACGGAGTTGGCCGATCAGCAGCAATGAGGGAATCATTTCCCCCCGAGCTTTCTGGCTCTGGGCCATGTCGTAACTCTTTTGGACATGCTTGAGGGCTTTGTGGATTTGGCCTCGTGACGCGTACGCATGCGCAAGTTCTCGCAACACGCCAGGTTGGTGGCATGGGAATGGCTTGGCCAACCAATGGCTCCGCTTGGCCAATTGAAAGGATCGTTTGCGATGTCTTTGGCTCTGTGGCTTGTCACTGCCCTCGACTGCTTCGGCCCGTCGTCGAAGTGCCATGACAAGGGTAGGCAGCAATCCTATAAGTTCCGACCCTGCCAAAAAATGCTCACAACCTAATCGATACGCCTCCTCAAAGACTTCTAATGCCTCTTCTGTGCGCTCGTGAAAAAGGTGCCAGTATCCCTCAGCCAAGAGGAGCCGTGTTTGGGCCACCAAATTCTCACGTGGCTGTCCGCAAAGCGGTCGAAGTTGCTCAAACGGAATGTCCCCTTCGGTCATGTAAGCCCACATGTAGAGGATAATTTGCAAGCTGTTTTGGTCGCCGATTTGAACAGACTCGTAGGCCAACTGGAGTAACTTCTTGATGGAACGTTCGGGTTGGCCAAGTTGGTAATTGCACCGATGCCAAAAATACCTGTTGAAATGAATTTCCCAACGATCCCCCGTTTGAGAATAGAGACGGAGTGCTTGCTGGAAAAAGACCTCTGCCTTTTCATACTGTCCCTGAAGGAAGGCCGACACCCCGAGCCAGTTATGCGTATTCGCCAAACCCCAGGGGTCTTGAAATTTCGCGCGAAGTTCGAGCGAACGGTTGATAAGTTGTTGGCTGTAGGAAAACCAACCTGCCGCAGACAGGAACGCACCTGCTGCGGCGTAGCCTTGGGCTACGGCAGGGGAAGGAAGGTAGCGTTGGGCGTGGTTTAAAATCGCGAGCGCTGCCCACCCGGTTTTGAGAGGTTCGTGGAGGACAAAGGCCCATTGGAGGCGATTAAGCGCCGAGAGCAACAGGTCGGAATGGGGGGTGCTCGGTCGAGTACGGAGTCTGGTCGGGGCGAGCCAGTGACTTACGTGCGTTCCGACTTCCGATAGGACCGCCCAGCCCCACCCCAGTATGCCTCGCGGAACTTCTTGACCGAGGCGTGTTAGGGTCCTTGTGAGAACCTCGATGCTGGCCTTGTTATGTCCGTGCTTTTGCAAATTTTCGCCAAGTAACAGCTCCACGCCCCCAATCTCGAGCGGATCGGTGGCATGGTCGAGTGCCTTCTCGAGCCGAGCTTTCGCTTCGTCATAAAGCCCAAATAACATCAAAGACTCACCGATACCGCGATGGATTTGGAAACGGACTTGTTTGGTGGTCGCGGAACAATGGCGTTCCGCGACGCGGTATTGTTCGATGGCCACCTCCAAGGCAAATTGATGTCGCGATTGTCGGGCGGCCGTCATCGAATAGGCCAACGCCTTGTCCGTAATTCCGGCAGCGTCAAAATGGTACGACAGGTCATAGACACGGGTGAAGGCCGGATTACGCAACTCCTCTCCTCGGCACACAGCCATGACTTCCTGACTCGACAAGCCACCATGTATCGCTTCGATGGTTTCCGCCACGCATCGATGTAACGTCTTGCGAGTTCCCTCTGGCATCGAATCCAACACAGTCTCGCGGACCTTGTCGTGGTAGGTGTCGACCAACAAGTTCTGCTCCGGCCCCACCAAACGAACCAAACGTTCGTTTCGCATTTTCATAAGCGTGGCGGATGGTACCGAATCGGATTGGGTCACGCAGGCGGCCTCTTCTAGCGACATCGCTTGACCCGAGACACTCACCACCTGCAACAGCTTCTCGGCCTGAACTGGGAGACGATCGAGCTTGCGACTGATGACTTCGTGGATCGGCAAGACCTCGAACGAATCCGTTTGCGGATCGAAGCACCCGACCAGTTCGATCAACAAGAACGGATTGCCTCCGGTCTGTTGGGCAAACTCCACGGCCCGACGACGAATGACTTCGGTATCCTGTCCCAACAAGCCAACGGCCAGGGCGACAGTTTCCTCAGCCGTCAAGGGCGAAACCTTCACATCGTGGTTGGACAGTTCCTCCGATAATCCCTTTTGGAAATCATTCCAGGCATTCAAGAAAGCACTTCCATCGGCTTCGTCGCTTCGGTAGGTCCCAAGGAATAACATCCGTGGAGCATGGGGTGGCTTGAGGATCTCGA
>CAYYUU010000778.1:2369-4477 GCA_964474955.1 uncultured Alcaligenaceae bacterium
CGGTAGGTCCCAAGGAATAACATCCGTGGAGCATGGGGTGGCTTGAGGATCTCGAACAAGGCGTTGGCACTGTCGGTGTCGCCCCACTGCAAGTCGTCGATGAACCAAACGATGGGTGTCCGGTCACTGATTGCCTTTACCAGCGACCGCAACCCACGGAAAGCTCGCGTGCGGATCTGTTGTTGGTGCATCTTTCCGACAGGAACTTGCCGAGCTTGGTTGGCCAAGATCTCGGTTTGTTGCAGGACCGGAAAGACCTGAGCCAGGATTCCGCCGTCCTGGTTAAGTAAGGAAGTGAGTTCCTCCACTGGCAAGGAATTCAGGTAGCCTGCGAGAGCGTCGATGATGGTGTCCAGGGCCTTGAACGGAACAGATTCTCGGTCGTAGCACCGGCCTGACATGACGACCAGCGAGTCATCGTTTCGCAAAGGCGACAAGAAATGCTCGGCCAGCGTCGTCTTGCCTTCCCCGGAACGGCCGTGGATAAAGGCCGTCACGGGGGCGTCCGTCTGGCAGAACTGTTCGTAGATAGATTGCAACGTCGAAAGTTGATGGTCTCGTCCAACCAGTCGGTCGCCTGACGAAGTGACGATCTGAGAGTCGAGGCTGTCGATAGCCGCGGTAGCCTTGACGACGTCGAAGGCGTTGGGGCGATCCCCGGGCTCTCGAGCCAGGAGCCGCATCGCCAAGTCTCCAAGGTCGTTGGGATACCCGCCGTCTTCTGGAAGGGGCGGTGGGTCGAACCGTTGTTTGTCCTGAATCACCGTCGAGATCGAGCCTGTGAACGGAAGCCCCCCGCACAGGGCTTGGAAGAGCATGACCCCCACGGCGTACCAATCGGCGGCGTTCGTGAGTGGGAGTCCGGCGGCCTGCTCGGGAGCCATGTATCCGGGGGTGCCGGCGATTCCTTCGATCCCTCGTGAGTGCGTAGATTGTTTGGTTTGGATGACCAGACCGAAGTCAAGGATCATGACTTGGCCTTCGTGCGTGACCATGACATTGGAGGGTTTCAAATCTCGATGGATGATGTGTTTGCCATGCAACGCCAACACGCCTGTAACAAGTTGTGCGAGAGAACTCCGCAGGCGAGTTTCGTCGAGTCGGTCGCCAGGCCGGACGTAGGAAACCCAATCGACCCCTTCGATCAGGTCCATTGTGAAGAACCACTGGTTGCCGTCGGCTTCGAGGGTGTGGAGACTGACCAAGTTCGGATGGTGGATGTCGGCGGCAGATCGGAACTCTTGCTTGAACTGCGTGAGGGTTTTTCCATCGACTTCAGGCAGCAACTTCAACGCCACACGGTCCCCTCGCACGACGTGGACGGCTTCGAAAACAACTCCCATTCCTCCCTGGCCTAACCAGTCTTGGATAAGATATTCCCCTAGACGCAGACCCACCAGATCCGAACGGGGTGATTTGCTCGTCGCTTTTGAGGAATGGGGTGCAATGATCGACAAAGGGCTGCATTCGAGGTAGACCTGACGCACGACGTGAGCGAATTGGGGGAATCTTGCCTGGTATTGCTCAAGGGAAGGCGATTCTCCGTGATTTCGTCGCAGGATCAGTTCTTTTCGCAAAAGGTTGCGCAGTAACGCTTCTTGTTCGAGTTCGTGAACCTGCCCCAAGTGTTCTTCGATGTTGGGTCGTTGAGACGTTGTCCAGTTGGCTGTGAAGTTTTGGGAAATGGACATGACCCGGTGAAAAGGAGCTTCTTGCTTTAGATCGTTATCAAACGAAACGGTTTGGTTGGCAGAATTCGCCGGGAGAGGAATTCGATCTTCGACCCCTGAGTGTTTCCCACTTGGGGAAGCTTGTTCCAAAAGGTGTATTGGAACTCTCGACCCAACCTGACCCAGTTCGGGAGCTTCGTTGTTCATTTCCAGGAGCTCCACGACTTTCACATAGACTTCTGGATTCTCTGCTTTGAGTTGGGCAAGAAGGGCTTCGAGTTCGTTTCCATCGAGGGACAGAGCCTGGGTAAATGCCGACCAGATCTGTGCTTTCAAGTTGCTCATCCCGGCCTTGCTTTTGGAAATCAACTGTCTTGTTGTTCGTTGTCCTGGCTGTAACTCTTCATGGCCCATTGCAACCATAACCGAACTCTCTGG
>CAYYUU010000779.1:0-4467 GCA_964474955.1 uncultured Alcaligenaceae bacterium
AAACGGACGGAATCCTCATGGTTGATGGACTTTCTCGGTTTATGAGCGCACTTTGTGTTCACGATCGAACAGGCTCCTTCCGTTCGTCGCTTGTTCGTTGCAGAGCCGAGTTTGTTGACGGGAGATACACCAATGACAGTAGAAATAAACGACGCAATCCGCGGAGTGCCGTGGAAAACTTCCAAAAATTCTCGTGTCGCATCGAGTGTGCCCGTCCCGCCATGAATGCAATTTTTCTGTTGAAAACATCGTGATATTCCGATATATTTGAATGTGAGGTTAACGCATTGAAATCATCCAAGACGAAACAAACACTGAAACTGACAAATCTCGACGCTCTTGAGAATGCCGCCGATTGCTTGAAGTTGTTGGCCCATAAACATCGCCTGCGGATCATCCAGATGTTGCTCCAACAAGACTTCACCGTTGGGGAACTCGCCGAGGCGTGCGACATCCAACCGCACATGGCGTCGGAACACCTTCGGCAAATGCAGCGAGCCGGCTTCCTCACGAGCGTCCGGGACGGACGGAATGTCTACTATCGCATCGCCGAACCGCATCTGGAGAGCATCATGGCATGCGTCGAGGGCAAGTTCGGCGTCGAGGAAGTCTAACGAATCAGACGAGTGAGATTGTTGCGAGGATGCCCGAGGGGCGTTCCTTCTTTTTCGGAAAATACATCGTGTTGTTACGACGTTTCGACTTTGCGATTGTTTAGAAAGGAGACTCTGATGGCTGTTCAAACAATTACTCCGGCTCGCTTGAACGAGTTGAAGAACGAAGGCGCCCGCATCGAGTTGATCGATGTGCGAACGCCCGCGGAATATCGAGAGGTCCACGTCCCGTTCGCTCGGAACGTCCCGCTCGATACGATCCGACCAAGCGAGTTGATGGGGCAGCGCAACGGAACGGCGGACGACACGTTGTACGTCATCTGCAGGAGTGGCAAACGGGCCCAGATGGGTTGCGAAAAACTCCATGCCGCAGGTTACTCGAACGTCGTGAGCGTCGAGGGTGGAACGGACGCGTGGGTCGAGAGCGGGCTGTCGGTCGTTCGCGGCAAGAAAGCGATGTCGCTGGAACGCCAGGTCCGTATCGCTGCAGGTTCGCTCGTGTTGATCGGCGTGGTTCTCGGATGGCTCGTGCATCCGGCTGTCTTGGGACTCGCCGCTTTTGTGGGTGCGGGGCTTGTGTTTGCGGGCGTAACCGACACTTGCGGGATGGGTATGTTGCTCGCCAAGATGCCCTGGAATCAAGTCCGGTCCTCGGACAAGGAAGTTGCACAACGATCAGGGTCTTTGGAGACTCAAGGGTGTAGCGTTCCCCGGAGCACGGCAGAAACGACGGCTTCTTGCCAATAATTAGCGGGTACGTTGGTGCGATTCGGGAAGTTGCTTTTCGCAGAGCGAAAAGCAACTTCTTAAACTCCGCTCTCGCGGAATGCGGTTCTTGACATTCATCTGCTGTCCCGGTCGTTGCCCTCTCGAAAAGGAAGAGACTGTGATTCGAAATCAAATATGTTGTCTTGGTCTATGTATCGTGTTGGCCATTGCGGGAGGCGTCTCTGCTCAGACCCAACCGGCAGCCCAAAAGAAAAAGACGAATTGGCTCTACCCCAAGATCAAAAAATACGGCAAAGTCGTGCGTTTACCGAAGGCTGCCGAGCAACCCGAGGCGGGAAGCAAACTCGTCGTGGACCTAATCCGAAAGGGAGACCCGAAAAAACTCAATCCCGCAATCGCTAAGATCGCTCGCTACGTCAAACTCTATGCCGGCGCAGGAAAGCATCACGCGTCGGTTAGCATCGTTGTCGTGATGCACGGAGACGCGACGATCTGTTCGCTCAATGACTCTGGCTATCGGCGTCATTCTGGCGTCGCGAAGAATCCGAATTTGACCCTGATCGACCAACTTAAAAAAGCGGGAGTCCTATTTTACGTTTGCGGACAGGCACTGAGCCACAAGCAGTACGCTTTCTCGGAAGTTCACGAAAACGTGACCGTGGGCGTGTCGGCGCTCACGGCTTTAGTGAACCACCAACAGAAGGGATACGCTTATCTGCCGATGCACTGAATGGGTGAGACCAGCAAAGTTGATTTGTCGTTTGGTTGTTTACCAGGCCGGCGCTCGACCGCTCCGGCTTTTTCATCCGTTATCCTTTTGCCTTTCGATGACCTCACTCCTCGTCCAAATCGTTGAACGACTCGGGCTTGACCATGAATTGACTCAAATCCACGCGACCGCGAACCTCACTCTCGACGAGCTTGACTCGTTGTTCGAGTTCTCGCATTTTGGCACGCAGTATCTCGAGTTTCGCTTCCATGTTGTCGGGTGGTTTTGGCCTGGGGACCTCCGGATAGCCGAGTTGCCTCTGCAACGCGGCAAAAAGATATAACGGATCGCGGCCACGATTGGCTTTGGCGATCTTGCCCTCTTTTTCGCCAAATAGGGGGGGCACCTGCGGGACGAATTCCGGGTGCGTCCTGCGGTACTCGATCACGGCGTATTCCGAACGAAGATAGACCAATTCGGCAAAATCGACGAGTCCCATTTGTTGTTGTACGATTTGGAAATATGCCCTCCAATCGTCGTCGTAGACGGGATCGCCTTTCATGGCGTTGAGCCCCTCGTGATAGCCGAGGCGGTTCCGGCTGAGTGTTTCGAATTGGTAAACAAAGAGGGCTGCCGGGAGGGGTTCGTCGGCACGATAATTAGCCTCGCGTTCCAAAACCAAAAGGGCCGTTTCGATGCTGAAGCGAAGCCGCTCCCCCTCGGTCTGGCGGATTACGAACGCTTGAAAAGGTGTAAAATAGTGTTGGAGCCGCAAGAACCCAGACGACAGCTCGCCCGTGTGTCGCAATTCGGCTTCGAGGAATTGGACCGCGTGCGGCATGTGGGTCGTCGAGAGCAGTTCTTCGTGAACGTGGCTCAAAACCTGCTGGGTGGGTTGGTTGTCGGCTAACCGTTCGCGGAGAACCCGGAAGAAATAGGCTTGTTCGATGTACTCTTCCCGACTAAGAATCGAGGACATGGCGGGATCCTCCGGGTTGGTGGGCCGATGCAAGACCCCCCATTCGGCGTTCGGAAAAACAAAATGGGATAGATCTACGTCTTATCAGTAGAAACATCATCATTGACGTCACACAGAGTTGGAAGTTGTCGAGGAGTCGTTCATGTACTCTTGCACAAGGAGTTGTCTGGCCGCGACTGTGGTATTGTACGGCCTACTTGCGTCGCTCCCAATGGCTTCAGCGCAAACCAACCGGCAGGCCAAACACCGAATCGAAGTCGTTTTCTGCCTAGACACCACGGCGAGCATGAAGGGCTTGCTCAACCTTGCACGGAAGAAAATTTGGACCATCAGCAATCAGATCGTGGCGGGCAAACCCACCCCCGAATTGCGGGTCGGGTTGGTCGCCTATCGTGATCTTGGGGATGTCAAGAAGTCGTATGTCACAAAGACCTTCCCCTTGACCAGCGAGTTGTTGAGCGTTTACCAATCGTTGCTCGAACTCGAAGCCGCGGGAGGCGGCGACCATCCCGAAAGTGTAAACCAGGCGTTGCACGAAGCCGTTCACAAGATGAAATGGACCAAAGGCAAGAACGTCTTGCGAATCATTTTCCTCGTCGGCGATGCTCCACCGCACATGGATTACAAGGACGACGTGAAGTATCCCAAGACTTGCGAAATCGCCGCCAAGCGAGGAATCATCATCAACACCGTGCAATGTGGGATTCATCCCGTCACGGCCAAACACTGGAAGGCAATCAGTACACTGGCGAAAGGTTCCTACGTGCAAATCGGACACGACGGAGGAGCCGACCAAAGCCAACCAACACCCTACGACGAAAAACTAGCCACGATTAATCGTGAACTGACGAAAAGCACATTGCCGTTCGGGAATCGTCGAATGCGATTGCAAGCGGAAGCGAAGCGGCAAGCGCTGATGAACTTGCCCCGCGCACAGGCCGCAGAGCGAAGCGGATATGTCGGCCGTTCGCGAAGGGCGGCGAGTTACGATCTGTTACAGGCCATCAACGATGGCAAGTTCAAATTGTCCGAACTTCGCAAAAGCGACCTTCCTCCTGAATTACAAAAATTAAATCCCAAAGCCCAGGAACGCTACCTCAAGGAACTCGAGAAAAAACGGAACAAGCTCCTCAAGGACGCTTACAAGTTGGATCAAAAACGCAGGGCCTACATTCGCGACAAGGAGGCGGAGAAAATTCGTCGGGGGGACCTCGGAACGTTCGATCGTGAAGTGTTGAAGATTTTGCAACGACAGGCCAAACGAATCGACGTCAAGTATCCCGCCGTCAAAAGCAAGAAGTGACGTGTTTTCGGAAAGCTCAAACGATCGCGGCCAATCTTTCGCCAGTTGTGATTCGTCGAAGAATATGACCCCAAAGCCCACTCACGACACGAAAGATTTCATATTTCGAGGACACACGATGATTGCGATATTT
>CAYYUU010000780.1:0-4467 GCA_964474955.1 uncultured Alcaligenaceae bacterium
CCGAACGCGTCAATCTAGAACTGAAGTCCCAATTGTGGGCGAACATCGGCATCATGGCCGGTTCGTATGCCCACAACATCAAGAATTTGTTGATCCGCCCCAACGACCTGCTCAGTCGATGCTTGGAGTCCACCGAAGGAAATACCAACCAGGGAAAGATGCTCCAAGAAGTCCAGGTCACACTCCACACGGTCACCGAACGCCTGCAGCAGATTCTCCAGACGGTCCGGCGTGATCCAACCCAATCGCAGCGCGTCGTTCTGGATTTGAACTCGCTCCTCGCGGAAATGGAACACACTTGGGGAGAACTTGCTCGCGAGAAATGGAAGCTCACGCTCCACACCGAACCCTCTCCCGCCCCGTTGCTGATCGAAGGAGATCGTTCTCACCTCCAACAAGCGATCGAAAATTTGTTGTTCAACGCGCGGGACGCGACATTCGAAATGCGGAACCACCTCCGGGAACAAGCCCGAAGTCGCGACGGCGGTTCTGCCGGAACGGCGAGAAAAAAAACAGCGGCAGAAGCGCCGGGAGGCATGGCCAACATGGACCGGAGACAGGCCCTCATCGCCGCAGCGAGCTGGCAAGGCGAAGTTCATTTGCGCACCTATCGAGAAGGCGATCGCTGTGTCTTAGAGATCCGCGACAACGGCGTGGGCATGAGCGAAGAAGTCCGCAAACGTTGCACGGAAACCCATTTCTCGACGAAGCGAAACAATGCCCTGTTCGCCGGATTTAGTGCGGGCATGGGACTTGGACTCTCGTTCATCATGGTCATTCTCGAACACCACCATGCAACCTTGGAGGTCGACTCCGAGTGGTTCCAGGGCGCGACGTTCCGAATGTCGTTTCCCCAAAAGGGAGGCGCCGCGCCAAAACAAAACGGTTGATCCTCCCATCTTTCCCAAACTTCTCTAATTCTCAGGCAGCTCTGATCTTGCCAGAAACACGTCGCTCCGTTAGTTTCGAATTGCTTTCTCCTTCCATTCGTTCATCCAGAGGAGCCAACGGTGCGAATTACCATACTTACATTTTTGAGCTTTGTCGCAGTTTTGACGCCAATTCAGGCGGGAACCCAGAAATCCAATATCGTTTATGACGCCTGGGACATTTCGTATTTGGAAGGAAGTCGAGCCGGTTACTCCCATACTTTCGTCGAGGAATTCACGGAAAACGGGAAAAAACTCTATCGCGCCACGACCGAACTCCGCCTCACTGTGAAACGCTCGGGACAGGTCGTCAAACTTGCCATGAATACCGGCAACATCGAGACGGCAGACGGAACGGTCGTCGGCATTTTCACGCGACAGTTCTTGGGCACGAAAAAGACGTTGGACATCTCCGGAAGAGTCGTTGGTAAACAATTGAAGTTGACGCTCGACAAGACGAAACAGATGGCGCCGGCACCCTGGGACGATAACGTCATGAGCGTCTACAAACAACAGACGTTGTTTCGCGACAAAAAAACGAAACCGGGTGATACGTTTGTTTATCGGAGTTTCGAACCAAGCATAAATTTGGTCGTAGAAAATGTGGTGAAGGTCGAAGAATACGAGAAGGTCGAACTTTTTGGAAAACAGTCCGGTACCAAACTTTTGCGGGTGAAGATCAAGCCGAAGAAAATCGGCAAATTCCAACTCCCGACGATGACCGTCTGGCTCGACAAGAAAGGGACACCATTACGTTCGCAGACCCAGGTCCCGGGCATCGGAAAGATGGTTCAGTATCGCGGGACCAAACAACTCGCGCTGCGTCCGGGAGCACTGGCGAAATCGACCGACGTCATTTTGAATCAAGTGATCAAGCTCAACCGTCGACTCGCCAAGCCCTATAAAATTCGTACCGCCGTTTATCGAATCGAAACGAAGGAACTCGAGGAGCCCACATCGGCGTTCCTCAAGAGTCAGATTCAAACGATCAAAAACGCCAAAGGGAACACGTTCGAGCTACACGTCGATGCGGCGGCTCCGTTTCTGACGAAGAAGCGGCTGAAGGGAGTGGATAAAAAATATCTTTCTTCGTCGTACTTCATCAACTGCGAGGATGCTCGCGTCAAGAAATATGCGAAGGCGGCCGTGCAAGGAGCCAAAGATCCATGGACGAAGGCACGCCGTATCGAGAAGTGGGTCAACAAACAAATGCGGCCCAACAACGCCGAAGCAATGGCTCCTGCCGACCACGTCGCGAAAACGCTCACGGGGGATTGTTCGGAATTCGCGATGTTAATGACGGCCATGTGTCGGGCCGAGCAAGTGCCGTCTCGGACGGCCATCGGGCTGATTTATGCCAACATCAAGGGAGAGCCCGCCTTCGCCTTTCACATGTGGACGGAGGTCTTTGCCCACGGTCGATGGTTCCCGCTCGATGCCACTCTCGGACAGGGATATGTCGGCGCCACACACCTGAAGATTACCCATCACGATTGGGCGGACACTCGCTCGTTGGCTCCGTTGTTGCCTGTCATCCAGGTCGTCGGGAAGATGAAGATTCACGTCATGCAGACGAGTATGCCGAAGTAGGCGTTGGCGAAAAGACAGAAGTGCTTTTTTGGAAAGTTGCCTTTCGCTCCACGAAAAATCCTGGAAAACCTGCATCCTTTCACTGAGCGAAAGACGACTTTCCCAAGCCCGCCGGGCAGAAACTTTTTTGCGGAGCGAGAGGCAACTTTTTCAAACCACCTCCTTCTCATCCCTTTCCGAATGCCCAAATTGGCACGTTTATGAAACGCGGCGCTGAAAAAGGTAACCGCAACAACGTCGCCGAACCCGAACATTCACGAATTCACCAGTGTCTTTGCGTCGGCTCTGGCAAGACTTTTTTCCAAGAACAGACCCTTCTCGAACCGATAGTTTGGATGGGTCAAATCGTCTTGTTCAAGAGGGCAGGCCCTGAATGAGTTCCAACGGGGCTTTCGAAAATTGGTGTTTCCGTGCGTCGAGTCGCGACCTTGTTCGTCTAAATTTAGAGAGGAAGTTGGCGCGTTCGAGGAAATGGAAGTTCTTTATTGCAAAGAGGAAACGATTACTAGAGAATAAAGCACCTCTCCGGATCGGTCTAAAACGCATGGTCCTGCGATACGCAGGGAAACAGGAACAACGGACTGAACCTTGAGAACGGAACTTTTTGGGCCGCCAACCCCCTACTGGCCTGTTGGGCTAATGTAGCCCGACTCAACAACCGCGATGTTGTTGGTGCCGTTCTTGGTGAAACAAGGGAAGGAATCGGATGCATCGAACCGTGAATCCATCATCTTATCTGAGTTCAGCAACTGAGGAAACTCGATGACTCCACGGGAACAGCAAGCTCCAGGAGGCTCGCCGACTGCGATTGCTGATCTGCCGAAGACCCGTATTGACGAAACGGGGAGTCCGTCCGATTCGCTGGCTGCCTTGATATCCGTTTTGGCAACTTCGGAAAAGACGTGGGAGAAGCTGCTTGGTTCGCTCTCCCGCAGACAACAACTTTGCCTCCTTGAGTTGGCTTGCCAACACGGGCTTGTCTCCGGACCGTGTGACGACGCGAAGTCGACTCCGTTGCCCAAAGAAGCCGGAGATGCGACGGTCGGCTCCGATCCCTTGCGAGTGCAAGTCCTCGGCCACCTGATTCACGGCAAGACAGATCACCTCGACCCTCCCGGGCCTCTCTCTCTTCGTTGGGGCAAGCAACCACTCGACCAAGTATTGGCCGTCACGCAAGCTCCCCATACACCCGATGTGTATCTCGTCCAAAGTCTCTCGGCGGACGTGCGGGCGGCACGTGCGGCCGACATCATCCAGAAGGCCGTTCAGGCAGACGAGCGGGTTCTTCTGTTGGGCCCAAATCCCCAGTCGATTGATCGAATCTTGGGCCACCTGAACAACATGGGAGGTGTGTACCCGGTCCGGTGTCAAGATCCTGACGAACGGTCCCTGCGTCCATCGGTCCAGCAACTGACCTTCGAGGGCCGATGTCAACAATTCCAGAACGATGCTCTTTTCAGTGCGCGACGGGCCTTGGAGGCGTGCGAGCGGAATCTGGAAAAATGGAAAGACGAAGGCCGAGTTTGGCAAGAACTCGAAGACGTGTTGAAATGGCGATGGGACCTCTCTACGAAAATCGAAGAACTCGAGCGACGTTTGGAGGAGATCCCCGACGAGGTCGACCGCATGTTCGCCGAACGAGCGGACAACATCACCAGCGAGGAAAAGGGCGAATCGACCAGCCGGAAAACCAAGGGGAACGTTCCAAAGCCAGCCGGAAAGAAGGAACAAGAAACACAAGACAATACGCCCTCCAAAGGGGAGAAAACGACCTCGACCGTCCTGAACAAACTGGACTACGCTCGCAAGAAACTTCACGACAAGATGCAGGACGTGCGGGAACAACGAAACATCGTCGAGAAAGAGTTGCAAGAACAACGGTCGGCTCTGGAAGAGGCCACAAAACAGATCTCAGATTTGCAACCCCTTGAACAGGCGAAGCAGCAAA
>CAYYUU010000781.1:0-4458 GCA_964474955.1 uncultured Alcaligenaceae bacterium
CGTCAACACGCCTTGTCCTTCGCCGATCAGAGATGCTCCGTGTTGGCCGATCGCAAGACACGTTTGGCGATCCTCCTCTTCGATGACGATGGCTTCTTCCATGAGGAACCGCCGCAATTCGGTCGGCTTCCGTTTTCCGATTTCGTCGGTGACGTGGTTTTTCATGCGTTCGAGGGCCCAAAACAAATTCACGGCCGTCGGACGACTCGTCGCCAGATAGTCGGTCACTTCCTTGAGTCGATCAGCGAACTTGTCGGCGTTGTCGTCGTCGATGTTTTGCATCCCGACGACGACGCCCATGGCCGCCGCGATTCCGATGGCCGGGGCTCCGCGAACTCGCAACATCTTGATCGCTTCCCAAACTTCTTCGACCGTACGGCACTCTTTATAAACTTCCTGGGTCGGCAATTCTGTTTGGTCGATCAAACGGACGTGGCCGTCGATGTCGCCAATCCATTCGATGGTCGTGGGATGTTGGGTCACGGAAGTCGCGGACATTGGGTTCTCCGGAAGTTGTTTCGTCAAGGATGGATCAAGCTCGCGAGACCGACGCACGACGGGTCTCAGCGTACGTGGCGTTCGTAGGTAGTGTATACGGATTGGAGCGAGACGACACATTTGATGCAGCTCTCCGCTACGAAGTTGGTGTCTGGGCGATCATGGTTTCTTCGGTTTGTTGTTCTCCGCATTCGAATCCTTCGTCGAAAGCTTGGAGTTTGTCGAGTAACGATTTAATTTTTCTTTGCATGTTGAAAGGTCCTTGCGAGTTGGCCGCGCGCCGAGTATCTTGTTTGTGGATGGCTTGAGAATCATCGAACAACTCGATGTCGCATCCGGGTCAGGTCCGATCCTCATCCTTCAATTCGGCCCTTCCGTCCACCTCTGGGAGCGTCATCCTGGCGTTTCGGATTATCCTGATCCAACTTTCATGATCTTGAATCCCTTGGGGGTATTGTGTGTCCTCCGACCATAGACACTCAAGGGCGATGGATAAACTTGATAGACAGTTCCAACAACCGGGAATATTCCATCTTACGATTGCCGGAGTGCCCAAAATGGGAAAAGAGCACCTGACCGAACTGAAATGGAAAACTCTCGCCAGCAAGCAGAAGGTCAAAGACAACACCGTCCAAAAAGCTCTCGCCGCTTTTAACAAAATCGAAAACGGCGAGGATTATGACAAACAACTCGAGTCGTTGAATGAAGTTATTTCTTCGGCCACCAAACTCAAACCGAAGGTCAAGGACGACAAGGACGTCAACAAGTTCTTGGACGAGATGGTCAAGGAAGCCAAGGGCCGCATTCCGGACATTACTAAACTGAAAAACTCCGCCGACGCGAAGGACGATGACGACGATGGGGGCGACGTCAAGAAGTTGCTCGCTCGGATTCGCAGTGCGGGGGAGAAACGGGTTTTGCAGTTCATGGTCTGCAAAAAGGGGAGTAACCGGGCCGTCACGTTCGCGAAAAAGATCGGCCAGAAACATCGAGACCAGTTGAAAAAGCAGGTCGGTGTCGGAGCTCAGTTCGTGAAGGGCGACTGTGCGTTCGAGGAAGGCAAGTTCACGTTCATCACCGACTCGCCCATGAGCGGGATGGCCAAGACCATCAAAAAAGCCCTGCTCGCCCAGACCGGAAAGGCGGATTACAAAGTCTGCGTCCGAGACGACGAGAAAACGATTGTTCTCGACGACGAGACCGACATCGACGATGAAGGGCTCGAGACATCGGAAGTTCCTCCACCGCCTCCCATGCCCGGGAGTCCAGCTGTCAAGGAAACGGACAACGAAACATCAGATGTTCCGGGATCACCGCCTCTCCCAGATCCATCAGCGGAAGTACTCCAAAGACTGAAAGTGATCAACGGACCGTATCAACAAGCCATCGCGACCGATGGCCCGACCGTTGCCCAAATGCAAACGCTTTACCAGGCCATTCGGGGAACCCTGACCAATAAGGACTACGAGCATGCCATCAAACTTCTTGATGAACTCGAACCGTTAGTCAACCAAGCGACCGATCTCGAAAGCAAACCAACCGGACCTTCTCAAAAAGCGGTGTTGAAACGAATGCAATCGTTGGTCGAGCCCTACAAGAAGGCTCTTGACGCCAACGTCCCGAACGCGAATCAGCTCCGCACGTTATTTACCACCATCAAGGGTACGCTGAACAGCAACGACTACGAGCACGCCATGAAGCTGCTCGACGAACTCGAAGAATCGCTTCCGAAATCAGAGGGCAACGAGAACTTCTCTTCGGGAAATGCGTCGGCCATGTGGAAACAAGCCAGTGAGGCCGTCGTCGGCCAGCTGGGTAAGCTCGATGCAAAACTTCGGCAACTCAACGAACCGGACTTGAAGAAGATTGCCGACAAAGGCATCCAAGGCGTGACGCAAAAGTTGCGGTCCGAGCTGGCTTCGTCGTTGGCGTTGTTTGACCAAGCTTCGCAAGAAGACCGAGCCCAAATGGGAAAACAAGTCCAAAAGCAAATAGCCGTCGTCGCGCAATTCATCACGAGTGATCGCCGCGTAAAGATGTTGGATACGAATCCTTTCGCCGTCCCCGTGACGATTCAGAAAACGGTGGGTGATGCCCTTGTCAAAATTAAAAAGGCGATTTCTTGAGGTTCGTCCGTCGTCCTCATCACGGAACCCGCAAAACATATGAGAATTGAGGTGCATAATGGCAGACGAATTTTCAGAATTTTTGGAAAACCCATCCGACCAAACCTTCCGCAATCTGCGGGACCTCGTGATCCAGTCCCCGGACTACGACTTCCATTCCAACGCTATCGAAGATGTGCACATATTGGTTGACATCGAGGAGTACGAGAGAGCCAGGGACGAGTTGATGGGACTCATGCCCGGATGGCTCCTGAGTCCACGCGCGCACGAACTGATTGCGTTAGTCTCTGAGGAACTCAACGACGAAGAAGGAGCCCAACGCGAACGCTACATGGCCCAGGCGTGTTATCGCGGTTTGCTCCAAAGCGGCAGCGGTTCGGAACGTAGTCCGTACTTGGTCACACACGTCGCGGACGAATATGACCTGCTGGGAATGCTCAAAAAGGAATTCGAATCACAACGCCAAGCCGTGACGGAAAACGGATTGTTTGACGTGATTACGTGTACCGACGGGACCGAACTTTGGTTCGATCTCAGTCCTGGTTTGGGCGACCAGGCGGCTTAACAAACAAGTGGTCCTGATGCCATAATCCACATTCTTCGGCCCGACGAGAAGGAAGTCAACAATGCCAATCACGACAGAGCAACGCTCATGGGCGGACACATTTCTTGGCATTCTGAGCGAATATCCAGACGTGGAGACGGAGGATGTGCCACCACCACCTCTCCCAGAGAATGATCGTCTGGATAAATATGGTGAGGGCTACAAGGAGTTTGACAAGCGGCCACTGCCTCCGGATTTGAAAAACGCCTTGGATTCCGATCCGCCAAAAATGCTCTCGGCGAACAAATGGAAGGCGATTGCTCCAAAACCAACTTCAGAAGAAACTCAACAGTTCTTGCTGAAAAAAAACGAGTACGTCAACAAACTCGGGCAATGGAAAGACGTCAAGGTCGAGATTGAAAAGCGTGAGAAAGTCGAGGGCAAGTGGTGGGACCTGAATTCAGCGTTCAAGGACTTGCAGGGCGTTGCCAATTTGTTCACGCCGCAAGGGTCTCCGGTGCTCAAGGCAGACGTCACCGCCAAGGCAGGAGAGGCGCAGACAAAATGGTCGGCCTTGTACACCCAAGTTAAGAAGGCGGAAAAAGCTCTCAACGGCCTTCCACCCGCCGAACCCGATGTCGTCGCCTTGAAAGCTGCGATAACCAAAGCAAGGGCATGGAAGGGGTACTGGTGGGACGTCTTCACCGAATTGAGAAAAGGGGACAGCGTTGATCGTGACGTCAGTGGGACAGTCGTCCCTGGAAGTACACCTGATTTAGCCGACGCGAAAACCAAGGCCCACGGACAGTGGAGTCCGCTCTACACCGATCTCAAAAATTACAAGACAAACAACAAAGAACCCATCGACGAAGTGATGACGAAGTGTTTGCCGTTCTTGGACACGCCGGAAAACAATCCGGAACGCGAGCAAGTTGAAACGGCTTTGAAGAAGATCGAGGAGATCGACAAACTGATTTCGACCAACGGTTCGATGACCAAGGATCTCGCCGCCAAGAAATACAAACAACTCCATGAACTACAACAGGTCCTTTTCGAATGGAACGACCGCCGGACTCGTGAAAATTTGCCCCCCTCGAATGAAGCCATCGCAATGGGGGACCTGTTGCAAAAAGTGCATCAAGACGTGATTGCCACGGTTGTCGACAATGGCTGGCCGCTCACCGTTCCGAACGAAGACAAAATGTCGACGGAGAAATACCAAAAACTCCAGGAAACATGGAAAAATCTTTGCAACGATAAGGCCGAAGATCCCACGAATGCCAAGGGGAA
>CAYYUU010000782.1:0-2957 GCA_964474955.1 uncultured Alcaligenaceae bacterium
CGACGAACAGTCCCCGGGTGCCTCAGCCACAAGGACCCCCCCATTGCCCAGGACGCAGTATGACCCTCCCCCACCTCCGCCCATCAGCAACCCGCGTCATCAGGTTGGAAGACCGAGCGACCCAGTTTGCACAAATCCGAGACCCAACACCGCAACAACCCTCCGAGCGCAGTACATTCAACTGCAACAGCAACTTGCCCAGGAAATGTCCGACGACGAGTTGCGGCAGGTCGTCGCGATCATGAAGGTTCGCCTTCGGGAGAGACAGGCGAAAAAAGAATTGTTGGAAATCAAAAACCGACTGACGAAATTCCTCATCAAGTATCACGGGACGGCGGCAGGAAAAGAAGCGTCGAATATACTCTCGGGTTTTGGGCAAAAGGAAAGTCCACCAGTACCCGACCAGATGCAAGCACCACAACGCAGGACGCCAATTCCTCACGTCGATGAAGGATCGGTCGCATACTAACTTTCCTGGCTTTTTTCATAGGCCCCAGGCTTGAATTGCTCGGGAAGTTTCGGCTTCCCGGGGCGTTACTTTGGGGTTCGTTCAACCTCTCCCTTTCCTTGCCGGCAATCTGCCAGCTTGCACTTCGTACCGTCTCCGGCGTAGAAAACAGCTTAGACACCCTTTCATTTTCCATATAATCAGCCCCACGACTCGTCATGTCTGCCATGGAACTCCTTGTCCAACGGAGTTTGTATTCCGATCTATGAAGGGAGAGCATGTTCAATGAAAGAAATATTCAAGACGTTCTGGGGCAAAATTCTCGGCTTTTTCGTCGCCGGTGTATTGGCCATTCTCCCTTTGGTCATCACGGTGAGTGCCGTCATTTGGGTGGCTGGATTTCTGGAAAGTTTTTTCGGACCGGGAACGGTCCTGGGATCGCGACTTCGCGAACTCGGATTGATGTTTGCCTCCGATACTGTCGTGGCTTATGTCATCGGATGGGTGGTCGTGTTGCTCTTGGTGTTCGGGCTCGGGGTCGTCGTGAGTCTGGGAGCCCAGCAACTTTGGGAACGCCTCACGAACGCTATCATTCGGAGAATCCCGGTGATTGGCGGGCTTTATCACACGGCGGAACAACTCGTTGGCATGTTCAAGAAAACCGAGCCGTCGGAGTTGGCCGGAATGTCGGTCGTATTTTGTGTCTTTGGAAAAGACCATAGTGCCGGGATATTGGCTCTGATGCCGTCGCCGGAGAAGTACCTGATCGATGACCAAGAATTTCAAGTTGTGATGGTCCCGACAGCACCGGTCCCCTTTGGTGGAGCACTCATGTTCATTCCTGTCGAGTTCGTCAAGCCTGCCAAGATGTCTGTCGATGGCTTGATGAGTATCTATGTCTCAATGGGCGTGACGGTGCCGCAATACATGCCTGGGAAGCACACGGGGACCTCGTCGGATGATGCCATTGAGCAGCCAAAGTGAGGTCCCGGTCTGGCGTACAATCAAAACTTATACCGAACCTGACCATGAAGGCCGACACCTTGGTTGTCGGGCAAGAAGGGTGAGTAGGACGTCTCACGGTACGTTAATTCCAAACCGACTTGTAAGGCGCTCGTTACGTCCCAAATGATGTTGCCGAAAATGGTTTGGTTCCGGAGGGCCTGGCTCGGAGCCAGATCTTGGTCGAGTGGATCATCGACACCATATCCAACGTGGGTGTGGAGAACTTCAGGGCAGATATAATAGTAGACCTCGAGCCAACCACCCACCGATCGGACACCCTTGAGTGTGTTCGGATTAACGGTCGTGAGAATACCACCTCCATACGTCCCCAACGCTTTTCCTGCGAACCATTCGCCCTTGATGCCGCATCGTTGGGTGATCTCCCAACGACAATCGCAACCCACACCCCAAACCTCGTCTACGACTCGGACGCCCGCGCCCACTTCGGTATTTCGGAGTTGGCCGACGACAGCGGAGAAACCGATTTCGAAAGGTCTCTTCTTCAACAAGCCGCTCCCTCGCGGACCAAAGGCGTACGCCACTCGCCCTTCGAGGTTGGGCCAACCGTTGTCCTCACTCAGAAGGAACTGCTGGCTGAAGAACGTCGAGATGGGTTCGCTCAAACCCGCCTGAATTGTGACCTGGCTATCCAAACCTGGATAAAAATACCTCTCGACACGAGCTTGCCCCCGATAGGCGTTCCCTGTGTTTCCCGAGCCGACAAGAAGGCTAAATGGCAAAATCCTCGGAGCCAACGGATTGAAAATGTCGAACTGCAGACCAGCGGCGAATCGCCAGTCGTCGTTTTTCATGTCGGCCCACGCTTGGAGTGGAAGCAGACCATATTGATCCTGGACAACCGAAACGTCATAGAAATTCGCCGCAACAACGGCACTGGTCTTGAAGTCCCAGATCTCAGGACCTGCGATGATCGCGAACAACGTCGTTTGCCGGGCGTGGGCGTCGAACGTGTCCTGGGAAAATCCGAACAGCGAATCAGGTGCCAAGAAGAACGGAGTCCCAGGGCCAACCGGGAGTGCACTGTTGTACAAGAAGTCCCCCGTAACGACTCCACCGAGAATCACTTTGACGTCTTTGCTGGCCGTCAAGACGGTCAAGTTTTTCGCGACGCCACCGAGTGTAGATGCAAGTTCCGCCACGCCGGACGGAGGGGCCTCGGCATTCGCTACGTCAAAGAAACGCGCAGCTTCGTCGGAAGACAACTGGCAGCCCGGCGGGCACGGCGCCTCGACTCCCAGAGGTGGAAGGGGAGTTCTCGGCGATACAACCGCGCCACCGAAAGTTTCTGGCGGGACGATCGTTTCACCAGGGATTTCCTGCGGTTGGAGGGGTGTCCCAAGTGTGTTGGGTGGGGGAATCGATCCCGGAGGTGTTCTCTGGTTCTGGAAATACTGGGGATGGGGGGTGTAAACAACATGGGTTGGGAAAAAATGAGGGCTGGTTGGGGTGTAATTTTACCGGATTAGGGTGGGAGGCGCGTAGG
>CAYYUU010000782.1:2967-4457 GCA_964474955.1 uncultured Alcaligenaceae bacterium
GGGGGGTCCTATGTTTGTTGGGTGGGTTATTCGATCCCGTTGGTGTTCTCTGGTTCTGTAAATCCTGGGGATGGGGGAGTGTCTCCTCCTTGGGTGGGGAAACATGCTGGACTGGATGCGTTGTCTGTTTCCCGGATGAGGGTGGCTGACGCATCGGTTGGGGAACGGGTCCATTTGCGTAGACCACGGACGCCTTGGAGGGTCGGGGGACCGTCCGATGTTGGACAACGGGTGCGTGCTGGTTCACGCGGACCGGCGAAGATCCACTGTTCGGTTGCGGCGCACCGATCAACACCCCCTGGTTGCGCGGCTTGATATCGTCCAACCGGGTGAAACCGGGAGGTGGAACGAAATCTTGGGCGAATGTGAATGGACAACCAACAGCGATGATGAGAGCAGCGCTGATCCAAGATGAGTAGCGCATTGACAATTCTCCGAAGGAGTCTGCACGGGATACTAAAAGACGTGACCGCGCAGTCTCTATCGGTAGCAATCGCGATAAACTTTAACGATTGTCAGAATTATTTCGAAATAATTTCTTGGATGGTTCCAGTCCTGCTCAAGTTTCCCAAGTTCTGTTCAACTTGAGTAATGGAGTGAATTTGGCTTATTTCTGGGCTCCGGTCGTCGGCTGTGTGGGAGTTTGGCCAGGGCTCACCTTCAAAACGACCTGAAAGCCGAAGTTGGTTTTGTCGACGCCGCCAAACGGATCACCGTAGCCGACCCAGCTGGCCGGTAAGCAAGGCGGTGGTGCGAACTCCGCAGAGCTTCTCCACGGAAGACAACCTTTATTACGCTGGACCGAAATTCCGAATGTTTGGTGGAGAGTGAACTTCCCTTCAGGGACGACCACACATACTGGTCCCCGCGAGGCCGAAACGGCCAGACCATGACGACACCGGCGCTCTTGTTTGGGAAGGCTACATAAACTCTTTGGTGGAATGGAAACCGCCAGAATGTCGCTGCCATTGGCTCGGAGAGCGGCAAACGCTTCTTCTAATTGTGCAGAGCCTTCGCCCCGTTCGTTTCGCAAAAGTCCATTCACGCGGACACCCATCGCGAGTTTTGCAAACTTCACTTTCGGGTCGGCGAACCGTACTTGGAAACATTGATCGAGGATGATTTTCATGGCTGCAGACGATTGGGTAAATGGCTGGCTCGAAGCCGCGGCCACTCCATTGAGAGTCACGACGATCGTATCTGGCGTCGGCTGAGCAACGTTGATCGTACCGCCACCGGTGAGGGCATGCCCACATCGAACCGGATGGGCATTGCCGTCGCGATCCGTCAAGGTGATGTACACACTCGGTTGGGGTGGCGATTGTCCGAAGACCGGGACCGTCAAGAATCCCAAGAGAACACAGACTAAGGGAAGGACCAGGCGCTGCTGGATGAACAGAATATTGGCAAGTAACCTCATCGGTACCGCTCCTTGGGATTGGTTGTTAGGCATTCATCATTGCTGCAGAGGTCCTTGCTGGTCGTTGTCG
>CAYYUU010000783.1:0-4455 GCA_964474955.1 uncultured Alcaligenaceae bacterium
GTCCCTTCGACGTGCCGACCATCAAGTCGCTCGTCGACATGATGAGCGAGCATATCATTTCGGATATCGACCTGCGGCAGGGCAACCAACGCATTCGCCTTGTGCGTGGCGGGACGATTCCGATGGCCGTGCAGGCAACTCCCGCACAATCCCTCCCGGCACCGTCGCCCGCCGCGACTCCGACTGCGGACACACCCGCGAATGCCCCGGCTGCGTCGACTCCTTCCAAAACGCTTTACGAGGTCAAGAGCCCAACGCCGGGCACTTTCTACTCCCGGCCAAAGCCGGACGAGGCTCCTTACGTGAAGAAAGGGAGCAAGGTCGACCCCGAGACGACAGTGGGACTCATCGAGGCCATGAAAGTCTACACAGAAATTCCCGCCGAGGTCAGCGGCGTCGTCGCTGAGATTCTCGTCCAAAATGGCCAACCTGTCGAATACAACACCGTACTGTTCCGGATCGATACAGGAGGGTAGTAAACCGAGGTGAGTCAACGGGGACGAGGAAGCAGCTGTTCGATGTTTTCTGGTCGCTCCGCTTCTCGACGGCCAACCGCAACGAGTTGCCGTTGGTCCGCCGATTCGCTCTGCTCCGAGTTCCCTGTTCCTTGTTCCCTCTTCCTCCCTAACCCCCGAACGTCACTCCTATGTTTCAGCGTATCCTGGTCGCCAACCGTGGCGAAATTGCTTTGCGGGTCATCCGAGCGTGTCATGATCTCGGAATCGAAGCCGTCGCGGTCTACAGCGAGGCCGACCGTGATGCTCCCTATCTCAAGCTCGCCGACGAGGCCATTTGTATTGGTCCGGCGGTCGCTTCGGAAAGCTATTTGAAGCTCCAGCACATCATCAGCGCCGCCGAACTCGCGAACGTCGAGGCAATTCATCCCGGCTATGGATTCCTCTCCGAGAACGCCCACTTCGCCGAAGTTTGCCGAGACTGCAAGATTGAATTCATAGGGCCGCCACACGAATCGATGGCTCGCCTCGGCAACAAGAACGAGGCCCGCAAGCTCGCCCAAAAAGCGGGAGTTCCGGTCGTTCCGGGAAGCGAAGGGCTTCTCGCGGACGAACAAGAAGCCCTCCGGTTTGCCGACCAAATCGGGTATCCCGTGCTCATCAAAGCGGCAGCAGGAGGCGGCGGTCGCGGCATGCGGGTGGCGAGGAGCGCCGTCAATTTGCAGGCGGGTTTCCGAGCTGCCCAGCAAGAAGCCGAAGCCGCCTTCAAGGACGGCAGCGTCTATCTCGAAAAATACATCGAGCGCCCGCGACACGTCGAAATTCAGCTCATCGGCGACCGCCACGGCAACGTTTGCCACCTCTTCGAACGCGATTGCTCATTACAACGCCGACACCAGAAACTGGTCGAAGAATCGCCCGCACCGCATCTCCCCGAAGACGTTCGGAACCAGATGTGTGCCGCGGCAATCCGCCTTGCCAAGGAAGCGGGATATTACAACGCGGGGACGTGTGAGTTTTTGGTCGATCAAAATAACAATTTCTACTTCATCGAGGTGAACGCTCGGATTCAGGTCGAGCACCCCGTGACCGAACTCGTCACCGGCATCGATCTCGTCCGCGAACAAATCCGCGTGGCCGCGGGCGAGCATTTGAGTTTCGAGCAAAACGAAGTCCAACTTCGCGGCGTGGCCATCGAGTGCCGAATTAACGCCGAAGACCCAAGCCGAGACTTCCGCCCCTCCCCCGGAACAATAACTCGCTGGATTCCGCCCGGCGGACCGGGCGTGCGGCTCGATTCACACGCCGCACAAGGATATAAAATCCCGCCGAACTACGATTCGCTAATCGCCAAGCTCTTGGTCTACCAACCAACACGTGAACAGGCTCTAGCGTGCATGCGACGGGCATTGCGGGAGTTCATTGTCGAGGGCATCCAAACGACTATTCCGCTGCATCGCGAAATCTTCCACAACACGTCATTTATTGATGGGAGGGTGGACACGAAGTTTATTGAACGGACGTGGCAGAAAGGATGAGGGTTGAGGGAAAGTTGTTATTTCCCTCAACTCTCAACTACGACAGCACGGCCACCTCAGCCATTGGCAAATCCGACTTTTCTTCCATCAGTTGCTCGGCGAGTTGAGTATATCGACGAGTCAGCGCATTGAGCTTCATCTTTCGGCGTTCGGCATCGAACTCCTCGGCGTCAACTCGTTGTTTTTGGGTGAGGAACCATTGCGTGAGGCTTTCGAAATCGATCGATTGCATCGGGATAGTCGGTGGATATGATTGCGGCGAGACATTCACGTACTGCAAAATGATCGACTCGAGTTCGACGACGTTCTGCTCGACGCGATCGGGGTCATGATGATCGCCGAGGTAGCGAGTCACGAACTCTTCAAACATGCTCCGTGGAAAAACGGTCCCGATGGCGAGTTCATACAAGTTGTAACATAGTTCGGCCTTCATTCTGGCCTTGGCCCGTCGTTGGTCGGCTTCGCTCACCTCATCGTCTTGAGAATCGGGAGGAGTCTCCGGTTGGGGGGCCTTCTCTGGCTTCTTGGGCTCGGGTTGGGCGGCCTTCTCTTCGACGATCGCCTTTTGGTCGGCGATCTTTTTATGCCACCGTTGAATCTTTCGTGTGGGTCCGACCAATAGATATTTCTGCAGGAAGTCCGTCATCGGTTGCACGATCCACGCCACGACGAGAGCCAATCCCGCCGTGATTCCTCCGCCAACCGCAACCGCAAACAAGTTATTCAGATCGAGATTTCCAGCCGTCCAAACGTACGCGACGTACGCGAGGAACGCCGTCACGGCGAGCCGTAGGTGGTTGTAGAGGAACACCAAAATCGGAAAGACGATCCAGAGTGGGGCCAACACCAATCCGGCCGTCACGAGTCCTCGCCAGAACACCGAACCGAGTTCCTTCGTTTTGATGTATCCATCTTCCCACCAGGATTCGCCCACGCAGATAATCAACGTCGCAAACGCGATGCACAACCCCCACGTCCGCAATGAGCGATAGCGGGAAACCATTTTGAGCCCGAGCAACGTCGTGAGCCCCAATAGGACTCCGACGAATACCGGATCGGCCATCTTCAGGAACGCCAGGAGGTCCCGCCAGTGGGAAGACAAGTCGACTTGTGCGAGAGTATCCAGCAGGGGTTTCATGGCCTGGGTCTCCTGGGTTGATTATTCGATCACGCCTTGGGTCCTTAGTTCGGCGAGTCGGGTTGGTGTCATGCCGAGCACGTCCGCAAGGACGGCGTTCGTGTGTTGCCCGAGCGTTGGCGGGCAGGTGGGATTGTGTTCTTCCGCGCCGGCCACATGAAAGGGTGTCCCGAGCAGATCGACGGGTTCGCCGTCGGGGTTCGTGACTTGGATTCGCATTCCGCGAGCTTCGAGTTGTTCCTGTTGGAACAGAGTGTCGTAGTTCCAAACTCTCGCGTGCGGGATGGTATTCGTCCGAAGGAGGGCTTCCCAATCGGCGGTCGTTTTCGATCGAAACGAGACTTCGAGCATGGGAATTAGCTCATCGCGATGTTGTACCCGAAGTCGGTTGGGCGTGAACCGGTCGTTCGCGGCCAAATCGGATCGACCGGCTGCCTGGCAAAATCGTTGCCACTGGTCATCGTTTCCGACCGCGAGAATGAGCCAATCGTCGGCCGTTTGAAATAACTGGTAGGGCACAATTTGCAAATGTGCATTTCCCAGCCTGGGGGGGACCTTGCCAGTAGTCAGAAACGCTTGAACGACGTTCACTTGCGCGGCCAAAGCACAATCGAGCAACGCCAGGTCAATCGCGTATCCGTGCCCCGAATGTTCGCGCGCATGCAGACACGCCAACACAGCCGAGGCCGCGTAAAGTCCCGTCAAAACATCACTCACGGCGACACCGACTTTGCTCGGTGGTCCCTCGACCGGACCGGTAATGCTCATCAAGCCCGAGAGGGCCTGGATCGCAAAATCATAGCCGGGTAAATCTTTCATCGGCCCGTTGCGACCAAAACCCGAAATCGAACAGACAATTAGACGCGAATTCGACTGAAAAAGTTTCTCAGGACTCAGGCCAAGTTTCTCGGCGCTCTCGGGCCGGAAGTTTTCGAGGATGACGTCGCTCTTTTTTACCAAATCGTGAAACACCGCCCGACCTTCCTCCATTGCCATGTCGAGAGCGACGGCCCGTTTGTTGCGATTGCAAGAGAGATAATATGAGCTGAGTTCTCCGGCATACGGTGGCCCCCAACCTCGGGTCTCGTCTCCCTTGCCGGGTCGCTCGATCTTGATGACGTCGGCACCGAGGTCTCCGAGTAGTTGGCCGCAAAATGGTCCGGCTAATACACGTGATGCGTCGAGGACGCGGACATCTTTTAATAAGTCTTGGCGAAATATGCTCATGATTGATTTCCTTTCAATGGCAGCAAACTGGCGAAGCCTTCGGAGCATCGAGGGCCGCTATGTCGTTTCAAGCTATCAGAATTCGGGGAGCGGAATA
>CAYYUU010000784.1:0-4455 GCA_964474955.1 uncultured Alcaligenaceae bacterium
CGCAGGTTTCGTCCACGCTTTCTTCTGGGCACGCCGAAGGTAAGTGTTCCCGAGGGCGTCCCGGCGGTACTCCAACTTTGTCACCAACGCTTTCGATCGGGACCGATTGTATATGGCGGTGATATGGCCATCTTGAAGCTGAAGACTTTTCCCAAGCGGGTTGGTTCGCTCGACCAAGCAGCAAGAGAGCCCTCGCTTGCCCTTTTGGGTGATCATCCACTTGGCAGTGTCAGACGGCTCACAAAGTCGATGCTCGATCAACTCCCGGAGGATCGAGCAGACCAACTCGTGGTTCTTCTTGTCGAGGTGCTCGATCGAGATGTGCCTATTCGGTCCGACCACGATGCGTGCGAGGTAGGGCTTCCCCTCGACACACAGCTTCACCTGACACACAAGCCCTCCAAAATCTCTCTGCGGAACTTGTTGCTTCCGCGGGCCATTCTCAGCTTGGATGTCTTCACTGAAACCGACAAAAAGAACCAACCACATCAGAACAGCACTTGTTCGGATCATTTCGAGAACTCCCTGCGTCGGTACTTTGAAGCGTTAAGAGATGTCGACGCCGTGGGCATCGATCTTGAACAGTAGCCGTCTTGCGTTACTCCCACATAAGGCGGGAGATCGATGGACCAACCCCCGTCCCTGGTTTCCGGGCCAGGAGTCACCTTTCATCAGGGCAACGTCATAAGGGTTCATTTGCCGGATTTGTGCCCCGGGCAACAAGAGCCCCGAAGATTCGTCTGGCAATCCGCCATTGTGGGGCGAGAGTTTCGTTCGGTCGATCTGATCGTTCTCAAGCCATTGCGTGGCCGGTGTGTGATAACAACAGATCAGCCGGACGTGCACCTTATCGGCATGGAACGCGGGACAAAGGGTCTTGTTCGTGGACTGAAACCTCACGGTCATGTGACGTCTACCGAGGATGCCCGAAAGCAGTTCCATCTGGTACTTTAGGTCTGTGAGGAGCAGATCATAACCTGGTCCTTGCGGAACGTCCTCCAGAAGTGCCGCAAGGGCCAACTCCTGGGAGTGTCCCTCGATCTTCTTGTTGAGGGACAACGAGACTACCTCTTGGTCAACGAAATCCTTGAGTTGTTGAGGAACCTCCCGACGCAATATCACGAGGTTGACGTCGGGGTTGTGGATGAGACCGAGGTCGGTGGACCCCTCGAGAATTCGAGTGGACCGAGTTTGGGCCAAGTGCATGGAAGACTCCCATTCGGGTGGTGGATCAACAATGACGCTGACGAGGACTACAAGTGTTTCTCAACGGCCGACGGGACGGTTGGTGCCCGGAAGTTTTTAATCATCCAAACCACGAGGAAGATGCTCGAACATGTCAGCACGATCGAAGCCCCTGGGGAGACCTCGGCGAACCAGGAGGTGTACAGCCCGACGAAAGCCGACACCACCGCAACCAGGACGGCAATCAGGATTACCCTCGAAAAATGAACCGAGATCATGCACGCTGTTGCCCCAGGAGTGACGAGCAAAGCAATCGTCAACACTACCCCAACGGCCTGGATCCCGGTGACCACGGCGAGGGCCAAAAGGACCAACAACACGTACCGCATGGCATCCGCAGACAACCCAATCACTTTGGCGTGAGTAGGATCGTATGAGGTTAGTTCCAGTTCTTTATGAAACGCGAACAGAATCACGACGACGAGACCCACGACGACAATGAGCAGGAGCAGATCCGTGTCGGTCACGCCCAGAATGTTCCCGACGAGGATGTGAGTCAGGTCACGGTAAGATCTCTTCAAGCTGAGGAGTAAGATGCCGACAGCGAACATCGACGTAAAAAGGACCCCAATCGTGGTGTCTTCTTTGAGAGCAGCTCTGCGAGAGAACCAACCGATCCCGAGAGCCGTCAACACCGCCGCCACGAGCCCGCCAACCGAAAGAGACCATCCCCAGAGGTACGCGATGGCCAACCCCGGCAACGTCGAGTGGGCCAGCCCGTCACCCACGAAGGCCATACCCCTTTGGACGACGTAGGCACTCAAGCAGCCACACACCAACGCGATGAGCGAGGCCCCCAGGAGTGCACTTCGGAAGAAGGAATAATTGAGCGGTTCGATCAGCCAGTCCATAGTACCCCGGACTTGATTTGTTGGGAGACCGCTGTTGGGACAGTGGTCTGCCGCCCTTGGTTCAAATAAACAGCGTGATCGAATTCGTCGGAGAGGCGCTCGAGGTTGTGGGTTGCGGCAAGGACGGTCTTTCCTTCAGCTCGGAGTTCTTCCAGAATCTGTTGGATGACCCCACAGGTCTCCTGATCGACGGCGGTGAGCGGCTCATCAAAGAGCAGCAGATCGGCCCCTTGGGCCAGTGCTCGGGCCAGCAAGATTCGTTGTTGTTGACCTCCCGACAGCTGGGCGATCTGCCGGTCGGCCAAGAACGCAATCCCGAGTCGATTCAGGACTTCGTTCACGATCTCGTGATCGGAGGAACGTGGCCAACGGAACCACCCCAGATGGACGTACCGCCCCGCCATGACGAAACGCCTAACCGTGACCGGAAAACTCCAGAAAATGTCACTGCGTTGGGGAAGGTAGGCCACCCGATGATGGCAGGCTCCCAGGGAGTGACCGTGAATTCGCAGTGTCCCTGACGCCACCGGGACGAGTCCTGCGATTGCCTTGAGCAGGGTGCTCTTGCCGGCTCCATTTGGACCCACGAGAGCAACTTGATGGCCACAAGCAACGCTCATCTGAATTCCCTGGAGGGCGGCTTGTTGGTGCCCCGGATAGACCACGGTGACGTCGTCGAAACACAACGCGTCACTGCCCGATTTGGGATCGCCGAGTTTGCACCGGCGGCACCAGTTGTAGGAGAAGAACGGGATCATCACTCGGTCTTCAAATTGGCCACAATGGTGGTGACGTTGTACCGCATCATTTTGAGATACGTTTCTCCGTCGGTCCCTGATTTACCGAGGGCATCGGTGTAAAGCGGTGGCCCCAACTTGACATCCGCTTCCTTGGCGAGCTTCTCCATGAGTTTGGGATTCGCCGTGTTCTCGGCAAAGATGGCCGGAACTTTCTGGACCTTGATCTTGCGGATCAACCTAGCAAAATTCTTCGGAGATGGGTCGGCTGCCTCCGTCGAGAACGAGGCCAGGACGGTGGCCGGGACCTTGAATTTGTACCGGCGGGCAAAGTAACCGAATGTGTCGTGGTTGGTCACGAGAATGCGCTGCGGAACTGGTAACTTGTCGACCTCGGTCAACACGAACTGGTCGAGTTTCTTCAGCTTGGCGATGTACTTCTTGGCGCGTGCTTCGAACTGATCGGCGAACTCGCTCTTGATGAGGTCGTGGTCGGCTTCCTTGTGGTGGTCTTCGTCCTCATCGTCGTGATCTTCGTCCTCGTCCCCATGGTGATGATGGTCTTCTGATTTGATCAGGTCCAGCCCTCGCGAAACTATAACTCGACGGGCTTTCGACTTGGAAGACTTGTAAAGGTCGTCGAGCCACGTCTCGAATCCAATTCCGATCTCGAAAATAATGTCAGCATTCGCAATGGCCTTGGCGTCTTTGGAAGTTGGCTCGAACGTATGGGCATCACTATCTGGACCGACAAGGGTGATCAGTTCGATGTTTTGGCCCCCAACATTTTTGACCCAATCGCCCAGGATGCTAAAGGTCGCAACGACCTTGGGCTTGCCCGTGCTGCCTTTCGTTTTTTTCTTGAGGGCATCCCGAATTTGCTCGACGCCATGAATGGCATTTTTGACGTCGTGCCAGACGTGAGGGTCGACCTCGTGATGATGGTCATGGCCGTGATGACCGTGTCCTTTTTCGTTTGAGCCAGTTCCACACCCAGCCACGAACAACGAAGAACAAACGAGGAAAAGACAAGTTGCGGAACAGAGACGCTTCATGGGGATCTCTCAATAGTGGTTGGAATGATAGACGTCAGAAGTTACACTCGGGACAACTTCAGAGCATCGCAGCTTACTTCGACGAGGTGGTGTTCGAGGATTCTCCGAGGAAGGCCTCCCGGCACTGCTTATAAACAATGGGAGTCTCCCGACGGACGTCACCAGCCTTCTCATACTCACCGTGATCGAGGGCGTCGAAGATCTCCTCGAAGACGTGCAAAAGCTCCTCGGCGGTCTTTCTTTGTTCCTCCGTCAGCCGTCCCTTACGGATATACACACCGACCTGAAGTTTTTTGATGAGGTCGCCGAGTCGACGAATTTCTTGCTTGGCTAACTCGGCCAGCTGCTTCTTCTCTGCTTCGGAGCGAGTTTCGCTCGCCTGGATGATCATGACCGGTTGCATTGCCGAGGCGTGAACTCTCGACATCTCGTTAAAGACTGTTTCGGGATCGGGGTAGTAAATGTATGCCCCAATCACGGCAGCAATCCCCAATCCCACAAGGGCAATGACTCCCAACACCTTCGGTGGGATGGGGCGATTCCAAACCGGAACCTTCTCGTTCGATT
>CAYYUU010000785.1:0-4440 GCA_964474955.1 uncultured Alcaligenaceae bacterium
ACCGGACCAACTACAGAAAAAAAGCGTGGAATCAACGGCAACAGGCGGGGATCATTTCTCCCTGGGTTTCGGATTCACGCCAATTTGTTCGTTTAAGTGGCAAAACAGGTAAGGCTGGTAACGTCTTACCATCACCAAATGTAATAGCATTGGGTCATTGTAGTTGGCGTCCGAGGTTTATTCAATGGCCCGTGAAAGCGTAAAGGAAAAAGAAAGCCTTCTCCTCGCGACCTTTACGCGGGCGGATGAAGGATGATTTTTCCGCGAACGTGACCTTCTTGGCTCATTTCGTGGGCCTGCCTCGCTTCGCTCAGAGGCAAGACCTTGGCGACATGCGGTTTGAGTTTCCCTTGGGCGAACAACTGGCTCATCCGCTCGACTTGATTCCCGTTCGGTTGGACCGCCACAAAACCCGCCGTCACGCCGTGCTCTTGAGCAAGTTCTTGAGACGGTGGCTCGACGATCGACACAAGACGACCGCCTTTCTTGAGTACCGCAAACGAACGAGTCTGGGTTTCGCCGCCAATCGTGTCGAAAACGACGTCCACGCCCTTGGCGACGTCTTCGAACCGTTGGGTCGTGTAGTCAATAAACTCATCGACTCCGAGTCCCTTGACGAACTCCGCATTTTTCCCCGAGGCCGTTCCGTAGACATAGGCTCCTTTGGCCTTGGCAATTTGTGCGGCGAGCGAACCGACGCCACCCGAGGCCGCGTGGATCAAAATTTCCTCGTCTTCTTCCAATTTCCCGAAGTCATTCAAAGCTTGCCACGACGTGAGCGCCCCCACAGGGATTGCAGCGGCTTCGAGGAAATCCAAAATGCGAGGCTTGTGAGCGATTTCGGTGTCCGTCGCGACGACGTATTGAGCGTAACCACCATCACGATTCAACGCCGTGTAACCATACACCGGATCACCGGGACGAAAATTCGACACGCCGTCTCCCACCGCATCGACGATCCCGGCTACGTCGCACCCGAGGACATGCGACAGTTTGTTCTCGACCATCGACCGCAACGCCCCTTCGCGAATCTTCCAATCGACTGGATTGACGCCAACCGCCTTGACCCGAATCAAAAGTTGTTGTTCGGACGGTTCGGGGATCGGCGCGTCTTCGTAGACCAAAACTTCGGGACCACCAAAGGCGTGCATGCGAACGGCCTTCATTGTCGACATCGAAAATTCCTCAAGCAAAACATTAGTTTGTGGTTCCTCTTATTGTTTCCACAACCGGGACGAACGCAAAGGCGTTCTTTGGGGAAGAGTTGGGAGTTGCGGGTTCGTTGTTGGCTGCGGAACGGGGAATGAATGAGTGTCCGGTTTTCGGTGTGGTGTCCGGTGGCACGTCCGCGAGCGCAGCGAGGGGCGTGGTCTTCATCGGAGACGTGCCCCTCAAACTTCACCTTCCACCTTTGACCTTCCACCTTTCGAAGACTCTCATTTCGCGACGGCTTGCCGATACGCTTCCACAGTCCGCCGCAATCCCTCGGCAAAATCAATGTTCGGATCATAACCAAGGTCTCGTCGCGTGCGTGAGATATCGGCCTGAGAATGTCGAACGTCGCCGGTTCGTGGCGGCCCGAACGTCGGCTCGATGTTCGTCCCAAGGACTTCGTTGAGAGTCCGCACAAGATCGAGGATCGAAGTGCTTCCGCCGGTGCCGATGTTGTAGACATTTCCAACGGCAGCTTCGGAGTGGGCGGCCTTCATGAGAGCTTGAACGGCGTTGCCCACGTACGTGAAGTCTCGCGATTGGAGACCGTCACCATCAATGCGAGGCACTTTTCCTTGCGTCATCAGGCCAATGAAAATCGCGATGACGCCCGAATACGGATTAGAAGCATCTTGCCGAGGTCCGAAGATGTTGAAGAACCGGACGCGGACAGTTTCCAATCCGTAAGACTTCGTGAAGCAGCGGCAATAATGTTCGCCTGCGAGTTTTGCGGCAGCATACGGAGACAGCGGGACAAGAGGGTCGTCTTCGGTCCGGACCGCCCCGGGAGTATCACCGTAGGCGCTGCTACTGGCGGCATAAACGACCCGTCGGAGGCCATTTCGCCGAGCTGCGTCGAGCACATAGATCGAACCCGTCGCACACGCTTCATGTGAAGCGATTGGGTCTTCTATGCTCCGAGCCACCGAAGGCAACGCCCCCAGGTGATAGATGACTTCGCAACCCTGCACTACCTCTTCGACCGTCTCGCGGTTGGTAATGTCTCCGCGGACGAACTCGACGCGATCCTTGACTCCTTCGAGGTTTTCCAGCTTCCCAGTGCTCAAATCATCGAGCACCCGAACATCGTCTCCCGCCTCAAGCAATCCTTCGACGAGGTGCGAGCCAATAAAACCCGCGCCTCCGGTGACTAACGATTTTCCCACTCTGCTATCTCCACTTAGAAAAGGTCTCGGAACGACTTCATTGAGTCTTAGGGATGGTGCCGTTGGGTGTGGTTTACTTTGACATTAATATATACCCTACAAACGAGACCACGGTGAAATCTGAGGTGTTCCTCTGTATTTTGGAATTGTCTTACACCAACCCGAAGCGCGAGCGAGGGACTTGAGCGAAGCGGGAAACACGCTTCAGGCCGAACGAATAATCTACTCACACAACCCAGGACGAACTTCGAGGACAAAGGACATGATCGAAGAGGAAGGTTTCATATCGCGGATTCTTCAGAATCCCGCCGACTGGACGACGTACCACATCTTCGCCGACTGGCTCGAAGAACAAGACATCTCGGTCGCGCATCATCTACGTTTCGTCCAGGGCAAGCCTCTGATTCATAAGTCTGTCGACGGAATTTCGTGTGTCTGGCGTGCGCAAGGTCTCGAAATGCGATTCACCCACAAAATGCTCCTGTGCGTGATGCTCCATCGCCAACACAAGGAATTCCGAGAATACGCCGGAGACCTGCCCAGCGGTTTGTCGTTCACCGATTCGCCCGCCTCGACGCGAGAGAAACTCGGAGCGCCAACGCTCCACGCCAAGAATTGGGACATGTACGAAAACTTGGGTTTCATAGTGTTCTACAAGTTCACCAACAAGCAAACGTTGATTGAACATGTCACGCTTGCGCGGAGTCATCGGTGACGGAACGCCGAGTTCCAAAGTAGAAAGCAAAGGGCAACACCGTGGCCAAAGCGAAATCCAAACGCAATGTCGGCGACGATCTTTTTCAGGCCATCCTCGACGACCCGGACAACGACACTCCGCGTCTGGTCTACGCCGACTGGTTAGAAGAAAATGGCAATGCTGACCGGGCCGAGTTCATTCGAGTGCAATGTGAATTGGCGACGATTGCCGGCGACCACCCAAGTCGTCGTACATTGATGATCCGCGAGGATGAACTTCTTGTTCAACATGGGGAGACTTGGAGGCAAGACGTCGCCAAGTGGGCTCGACGGAACTCGCGTTTCTCACGGGGTTTTATCGCCTCGATCCGTTGCACGCCAAAGCAGTTTCTCAAAGGCGGTAATGGGTTGGTGCAACGCACCCCATTGCGGGAACTCAGCAGTTTCTACGGTAACTCACAGGAATATCTCGAACTCGCCAGTTGTCCTGCGGTCGGTCGGATTCAATCGATCCGAGGAGTCCATCCGGGTCACGTGCTCTGTCTTGCAGGATCGCCTCATTTGGGCTCTCTCCAGGAATTGGCAGCTCCCACACTTGATCGGCTTGGTCTCCAGACACTCAAAGACAAAATGTTCTCCGATGTAACGAGTTTTCGAACGAACGGCTTGAGCGTCTCTTGGCCCGAGATGAGTGAGTCGGAGTTTGTTTCTCGTCTGCAAACGTTGCACGCAAACGAACACAGTATCTCCATTGCAAACCTGGAAGCGTTCCTGCACTCCCCAAACGCACCAAAACTGCGAGAATTGGGCATCCGTTTGTATCAACACCTCGAATACGACGTACTCAAACTGATTGGGAACGCCCCGAGTCTTGCCAATCTCAATCGGCTCACCCTCACTCTCTTTGCCGAATTTACTCCTCCCTTGGTCAGAACTTTGGCCGAGTCACCTTGTCTCAAAAATTTGACCGACTTGACCATCATTCCCGATTGGGTCCCGGTTTCACTTCCTGCTTTGAAAGCGTTCTCCCGGCAAACTACCCTCAAACGCTTGACCGTGGTGGCCATCCCTCCAACTTGGGCGGAGGGTCTTCCTTGTTGGCATCCCCAATGGAAAAATACCTGGGAGAACTGGTGTTACTATTGGGTCCGAGAGCCAGAAGAAGCGAACGAGTAACTTACGAACGGCACACCAGCAAAAAAGCAGCGTTGAGTTGTCCTTGGTCAAACAACCGACAACAAACCAACGCTGCCTCTTGAGTTACGTCACAACGTCCAGGACAGTCTAAATCGCGTCGAGCGTTAGACTGATGTAAGAGAGCTTCCAGGTGATGTCCTGCCCAGAGTCCCAGAGATACGTTCCGCCT
>CAYYUU010000786.1:0-4418 GCA_964474955.1 uncultured Alcaligenaceae bacterium
GATGTGACGTATGTAAGCGTATCTCAGCCGAATCGGGAAACGGAATCAGATAACCAGCGTTCAGGCTGTCGACAAAGGGCGGACATCGCTTCACGGTATCGAATTCTGGGGCCGCTCCACTTGCGGCCATCGCCTTCAACCAGCCAGGCATATTTTGAACTGCTGGAAAAGGTGCGGCTATGTTCTCCCAGTTGTTATAGTTCTCGACCGCGAACTGAACCCGCGACATGGGTTGTTCGGGGCGAAGAAATTTGATGAGCATGGCTCTCCCTCTGCGAGATCGCGGACTCCGATCAGCTTGGCGAAATTTTATCGGAAGAACCCTGCGAAAGAACTTCCGCTCCACTCCCGAGTACACGCGTAATATACATGCGAAGTCATCTCTTTCAAGGAGCTTCGCACGCCAGCGGATCGATCCTCGAGATCCACAAGTAGGAGAGAGGCAAGATGCTTCCGGGCCTCGACATGAGCGGGACAATTTTTTTCAAGATGAACAACGGTCCCCCAGGTAGAACCGATGCAGCGCACGATCAAGGTCGGCTGCGGTATCTTGCGGAACACTACGTTCTCTCACGTCTCCCCCGAAGCGGAGATTTGTCCAGTGCGGCGAGACGCCTTGTGGCTGCCAGAGAAAGTCGAGCATGGGACTCGCGTCACCGCTGCAAAGCCATTCCGTTTCCGTCATGCCTACCTCCTGTCATCGAACAAAACCACTCAGCAGCCCCGGCCGCTCAGTGTGAGATAAGTCCCAAAAAACGTTACATACGGCCGGAATCTGCTGCACCTTGTTCGGCGTCCCGAGCGAGCTTCCCCAGTCGGGCAAACCGGACCCAGTGTCGCTTCCGACGAGCATCGAGTAGGGACCAACCCCGCACGACCACATAGAGTTGGACCCAGGGCATCGCCGTTTCCTCATGCAGAAGCCGCAGCGCCAGGTGTCGCTTCTTCGCCGCGAGATGTCGATCGACTTCGGAGGCGATCTGGTCAGCCGCAGCCAGGTCGTCGGCTGCCAGGAGTTGGCCAAGCGGGGAACTTAAGTCGATCGGATTCTGAGTCTGGCCGAGGTGGTAGAGCACCAACCCGAGGACCGACTGACAGGCAGCCAACTCTTGTTCGAGCCACTGGATTCGGTCTTCGGGGTACACCGATAGAGGGGCGGGTACGAAGATTGGAATCAGTTCGTCCATCAACCTCACCTTTCCTTCGCCGCACGTTTGCGCTGACCAGGTCGCCGTGATCGATCATCTGCCTCAACAGGCGGCAATTCCCAAAGAGTACCAATCTCGTCAGGAAACCTCCACCAAACACGGTTGCTCCGCTGCGGCTTGGCATAGCCAAATCAACAGTTCGTGTCTGGAAACAACACCTATCTCGTACTTGTTGAGCAGCTTCGGTGGTTCTATCGTCTACTTGGGCTTGATATCGTCATGTTTGTTCTGGAATTGTGCCGCTGCCCTGCCCACGGTGTCACGATGTCCTTTGAAACCTGGTCCGCCAGCAGCGACGTAACCGGAACTCGCTCCCGATTTGTCGGGACTGACCCAGAACGAATACAACTTTCCGGATTTCAAATAAAAGCGTATCCGGAGAGGTTTGCCTGCGGGCAAAGCGCCAGCATTCTCGCCCTTCCAACGAACCTCGCTGAGTGTGCTGTTGGCGGTGATCGGCTTGCAGTTGTCGCGAGTGAACGGCGCGATTGACTTGCCGTCCGCGTCGAGCAATTCGACCCGCAAGACCCCTTTCGGCGCATCAACGTTGACGAACAGCCGCTTGCCCGAAAACTTGATCGGCCGCGTTGTCAATGTGCCGCCTTTAGGACCGGCGTCCATCGAGACAAACCCGTCGCGACGAAGGATCGCCAGACCGGTGCTGCCGCCGGTTCCGTCGTCTTTCTTACGTCGGCTGTTGCGGCCGCTACAATAAAAGTACAGCTTGTCCCCCATCACCAGACAGCCGCCCCCGGCGGACTGGACGTTACCATAATTCCAAGCGTTCTTGTCGTTCGACACATCCAGAAACGGCCGACGATCAGGCCTGTGCCAGTGGAATCCGTCGCGACTGTAACCAAGCGTCACGTAGTTGATCTTGGGGCGGCCTGCGTCGGCGGCCTTGGCGTGAATCGTGAACAGCCCGAGCATCAGGCTTTCATACGGGGTGGCGTCGAGGTTGTACAAGTCGGGACGCTCATCGACGTACTTCACTTTCTTGACGCGATCCAGGCTGTCGGCACAGGCCCAGCGCGGCAACTCTCGGTAGTTCTTCCAGCGCGGCACACCAAACTTCGGGCTTTCGCCATAATAGCGGCATCGTCCCACGTTCTTTTCGAAACCGCGAATACTGTAAACCCACACCTTGCGGAACGGATTGAAGAAGAACGTACTGCGGTCGCCCGCTCTGCCTCGCCTCCCGAGTGGTTTACTCCAGTGGATGCCGTCCGCCGAGACTCGCATCACCAGGCCCCGGCGATAGTACATCATCTTGAAGCGCTGCTTCGGATCGACCGCGTCGAGGTCAAGCCACACGGTGCTCGAATCTCGCTGAATCGGTTCGAGGTTGAGCAGATTATCCCCAAGGCGAGTGAGTCCCAACTTTGGCCGCGTCCAGTGAATACCGTTCTTCGAAGTGGCGTAGCCGGTGAAGACGCCGGTCGCCGCCAGGTACCACATTTTGAACGTGTGGTCTCGCGGGTCGTACCAGACGCCGTCGCTGAACGGCGCGGCGAACGGAATGTTGCGGTTACGGTGACGTTCCCAGTCAGTTTCCGGCTTCAACACGGGCGATGCCGGATGCCACTTCGGTTGATGAAACGATCGGTTCAGCGTCGTCTTGGCAATCAGAAAATCGTCCACAAAGAGCTGCCGCCCGACATCGATCGGGATAACCTTCGGCGGCTTCGCAAGATAAGGCGGAGTAATCGGTTTGTCGCGAGCGAACTTTTCCGGCCGTGGTGGCCACTTGTCGGGCAACTGAATGCCGTTATAGAGCAACTCGCCACCCAATGCCGTTCCTGCGCCGAGTAGAATAGCCACCAGTGTAGAAAGGTGTTTCATCATGAATCCTGCTGCGAATGCGGGATTGTTTATTGACGGCGAACGTTGAGGCTCAGCGGCCCGTAGCTTCACCCGTTGGTCATGCGTGCCCCTCAAGGAGCGACGCCCTCTCAAGGTCTATGGCCAGAGCTTCAGCCTCGCCGATGACATAGCTGGCAGTGAACTTCGGTCCGCCGACTTCGATGGCACGCTGCAACTCGTCGTCCTTGAGACCCAATACCTCTGCAAAGAAATCCAGTCGTCCCCGATGCCGACATCGATTGCCAAGGGGTTGAATTCTTCGGGTTCAAGTCTTGGCAACATGAGAAGATATCCGGACCAAAGATTATGTGGCTTCGGCGTTATTGGAAGGGTCTGCCCGACAGCGAGCCCAGCTCGATGTTCGAACGGATATCGAGCCATTTCGACCAAAAGCTCGCAGATCCAATCGGCGGAGGCGTGGGCATACGTTACAAGTTCCAACCGATGGCTCGGGTCACCGTGTGGTTCCTCGACGCATGGCATTCGGCGTTCCGACATGCCGTTGGTCGCAAAGGTCCACCAGCTTCGGCCTTGATTGTTCGGGGAAAAGGCCAGGATGCCAAGCTTCGTCCGACCATCCTCCATCAACGCCTCACGGACAAAGGCCGGAATCCCCCAGTGGGTCGTATACCATTGGGTCCTCGCCTGATACGCAGTGTATCCAAGTTTTGGAGTGGTCATGGTTTTTGCTCGGAGAAGGACCAAGGTCAGCCGCGGCAGGTGAGACGTTGAAGTTCATGGAAACCCGTGTCAGCCGCTGTCAACTACAGCGTTTGGTTCTTGTCTTTGCTCCGCGTCGGCTATCGTCTCCGCGACCGGGGCTTGTGGCTCGTGCCTCGCTTGACCGCCTTCTTAACCCAGTCAACGATGATGCTGGCCAAGCCAGCCGGGTTCACCCAGATGACATTCGAGTGGTAGTTGCCCCAACGATCTCGGAGCCGGAACGACAACGTGTGATCGCGAGGAGCGCGGCCACCACCGTAATCCCCGTGGCTGCCCCACACAACCTGGTACTCTGGGAACGCCTCCTGGATCACCTGGGTGGCATATGCCATCTCGTCGCGTGTCGCTTTTCGGTTGACGCTGCCCACGCTGAAGCCCTCCACCTCTGAACAGAAATAGCTCAGCCGCGACGCGGCTGAACATGAGAAGTTTGAAAACCAGGGCCTGTTCCCGCCGTTGGTCTGATGCGATTTATTCGGCTCATTCAGCTGGTCAGATCCAAAGCACAATCCCGCCGTGGATCATGCAAACCACCCATCCAAGTAACAACCCGAACCCTGCAGCGCCCATATCAGCCTCACCGACGTAATAACGCTCTTTAACGATGAAGTACAATCCGATAGC
>CAYYUU010000787.1:0-4402 GCA_964474955.1 uncultured Alcaligenaceae bacterium
GTTTTTTTGTTTTGGTTTTTTTAAAATTTTTTTTGGTGTTGTTTGTTTTTTTTTTTTTGTTTTTCTGGTCTTTTATTTTCATCCAAGGCCGCACGCCTCTGCCGTGCTCAGCTGGAAAACGGACAGTTATTTATTTCGCATCCTTCGGCGAACAATAACAAACCCTCAACTCACAACCCTCAACCCTCAACCTTCCAACTTCCACCTTTATTTGAATGCCTTGATCCACTTATCAAATGCCTTGGCGTTCGCATCGACAGTTTTCTTCGGCCCCGTGAACGTAATGAAGTACGGCCCTTCGTCCGTGGAGAAAATCACGCCGATTCGACGATAGTTTTCTTTGCGAATGATTTTGGCCCGCGGCGAGAACGGAGGAAACTTATAGAGGTAGGTTCCATAAATATCGAGCTTCGTAACCTCGGCGTCGCCAACCTTGAATTCTTTCAAAGTGGTCACGTCTTCGAGTTTCTTCCCTTTGGGAGCCTCGAATTGACCCTTCCAACGATTCAAGTTGGCTTTCACGCCACCACCGCCGCCCTTGCCAAAGTAGAAGATGACCATCTCGGCGTCATCTTTATCCCCTTTGACCTTGGGAATCTTGAATTGAAACTTGCGGAGACGATTGCTCGGCTTTTGTTTTTCCCAAGTGGCCGGTGTCGTCGATTTCAAACCAGCGAGAGTGACGACTGTTCCTTTGCCGTCTTCCTGCGCTTCACTCGTCGCGTTCGGAACGCTCGGCTCAGTGTCGTTCTGAGGCGTTGTCGAAGTTGGTGAGTCACACGCGATCAGTCCGAGGCACAATAATACGAGCCAAATGTGTTTCATACGATTTCTCCTTCGAGGGTGTCATCGATGCAATTAGTCGATGTAAATGATTTCATTCAAACACATCATGACGTGGCACAAGTCGGTGAACGCACGCTCTCGGCGATCCGCTCCCGAATACGTCGCCATTTGTTGGCGGACAAAGGCCACGGAGTCGGCAAATTCTTTCTTCGTCGGCGGACGGCAAAGGGCGATTCGGTACGCATTCGTCACGGCTTGAGTCGTGCTGATTTTCGGGTCGCCCGCAACTCGCCTGGCGAATGCCTTCGCCCAATCTCGCACGTGCGGGTTGTTCATCAACAACAACGCCTGTGTCGCAATCGTCGTCGAAGGACGTTTGCCGACACCCGTCAACGCTTGCGGCGAGTCGAAAATTTGCATCATCGGGATGAGCTTGCTTCGTTTGACGGTGAAGTAAATACTCCGCCGTCGACTCGCTTCGCTCAGCGTCCCCGGACCAAACATTCGCTTGTCGAGCGCCCCACTGATGGCCAACAACGAATCCCGAATCGCCTCGGCCTCCAGCCGACGGATCCGAAATTGCCAGTAGAGTTCATTATTGGGATCGACCTTCGCCTTGTCTTCCTGATAGTCCGAACTTTGTCGATAAGTCGAGCTGGTCATGATGAGCTTGTGAATCGGCTTGAGCTTCCAGCCGCCTTCGATCAATTTGTGGGCGAGCCAGTCGAGTAGTTCTGGATGTGTTGGACGAGCGCCGCGTTCGCCGAAGTCACTCGGCGTGTTGACGATCCCGCGGCCCATGTGGTGCTGCCAAAGGCGGTTCACAATCACTCTCGCGAGCAAATGCCCCGCACCCTTTTTGGTGTCGGTGATCCAGTTCGCAAAAGCCGTCCGTCGATACGAAGTCCGCCAACCTTTCGGCGGTTCTTCTTGCCAACGTTCTTCCTTCTTCGCCGACGTCATCAAGACCTGCAAGAAACTCTGGTCGGCAACACCTGCTTTGTTGTTTGGGTCACCACGTCGAAGGTAGTAAGTCTTCGGGAAGAAGTCGCCGCCTTGGGTGTGCAGTCGGACGGCGGGCAACCCTTCGCTCGCAATGAGCACCTTCGTAATGTTCGGCTTCGGAGCTTGGCGCAGGTGGTCTTCGATCTTCTTGTGGAGCTTGCGGCCTTCCGGATCGATCCGACCGAACCACTTCATCAACTTCGCCGATTCGGTAGCATTTCGTTTCGCAATGGGCTTCGCGAGAATCTGCCGTACGTCGTCGGAGATTCCCGGACCTCGCAAGGCCGTCTTGCCTTTCTCCGATGTGATCGAAAATCGTGGGCGTCCGATGGTGTGGCTCGTATTGTTTTTGAAATCCAACGTAAACGTGATGATCGAACCCTCTCGGAAACCAATCGGCTTGGTCGTTTCAAAGACCGCCGCATGATCTTTTCCAAGTTGCGGATCGACGGCCCAGCCCGATTTCGCGTTCTTGTCGATCGTGGCGCCGATCGGCAAGCCGCGTTGTTCGAACGTCGCTCGGGGATTCTTCAAGCCGACCACAACGGCTTTTCCTTTGCCCTTCTTCGGACGGATCGTTATGCGGAAATTCGTCAACGCGAAGTTCCCATTACTCGCGCGACCCGGTCCACCTCGCACGAGCGAAGAATGGCTCAACGCTTCCAACCGAATCGCCGTGATCTCTGTTTGCTTGGTCTCGGCGGTGATCGTGAATGTATCGAAGCGTGGTTTCTTTCCGGTGACCAGAAGCGAGCCATCTTGTTGCTTCGTCAGCTTCGCACCGCCCTTCGATTTCGCTTGCGTGACGTCCAAAACGGTCCACGGCGGCAACGTCTTGTTGGTGGCTTCCCACTTCGCAAGTCGTGACGAGAGTTCCTCTTTCTCGAACTTGCGGAGGGCATCGACATACGGTTTGTGTTCCTGGTCGAACTTGGCCTTGGCCTTCTCGTATGCTTTCGGTTCCAAGTTGAGATTCACTTCGGTCCGAACGGTCGTGGTGAACGTCGAGAGCAGTCGATAATAGTCGGCCTGCGGAATCGGATCGTATTTATGGTCGTGGCATCGGGCGCACCCGAACGTGAGCCCCAGCATTGCCGTCCCGGTCGTGTGGAGTTTGTCGTCGAGTTCGTCGTAGCGGTGTTTTTCGACTTCGTTCTTGGTGATTTGAGTCGAGTGAACGCCGGCGGCGAGAAAACCGGTCGCCATATTCGCGAGCGGATTCTCCGGTGCAATTTCGTCACCCGCGATCTGCCACCGGACGAACTGGTCGTAGGGCATGTCCATGTTCAAGGCCTTGATGACGAAGTCGCGATAGTGGTAGGCGGTCTTGCGGTCGTAGTCGTGCTCGAAGCCATGGCTCTCAGCGAACCGCGCGAGGTCGAGCCAAAAGCTGGCCCACCGTTCGCCGTGGTTTGGATTGTCGAGCAAACGGTCGATCAATTTCGGATAGGCGTCTTTCGACTCGTCGTTGACGAAGTCCTCGACCTGCTTGGGCGTCGGCGGCATCCCCATCAAATCGAGATACGCCCTGCGGATGAGTTTTCTCTTGCTCGCTGTAGGATTCGGACGCAGCCGCTTGGCTTCGAGTTTGTGCAACACGAATCGGTCGAGGTCGGTCTGGCACCAGGCTTCGTTGTTGACTTTCGGTGGGCTAGCGTTTTGGAGGGGTTGGAACGACCAGAACTTTCTGGCGTCGGGTTGGACGACTCGTTGGGTCCACGATCTTGCCACTTTCCGCGGCCCGAGAGGATCATCGTACGGTGCACCGAGGTCGATCCACTCGGCGATGTGTGCGATTTCTTGCTTGGAGAGTTTTTTCCCGGACTCGGGCATGAACGGTTTACGTTCGTGGCTAATCATCTTGTAAAGGAGGCTGCTCTTGGCCTTGCCGATGATCACAACGGGACCGCTGTCTCCACCTTTCAGAAGTTCCTTGCGGTCGGACATGTCGAGCCCGCCACGAGTCCGACGTCCACTGTGGCATCGCAGACAACGCGACTTCAAGATCGGCTTGACGTGGGCCTTGAAGACCGCGAGGCCCTTGACCATTTTGCGGACGTGGTCCTCTTCGAGTTTTTTCGATGGCTTGGCTTTCGTGGTTTCTTGGGCCGTCGATGACGAAGCGCCGAGCACAAGAAAAACGCTGAACACACCAGTCAAGAATGCAGTGACCGGGAGAGTGCGAAATGGATTCGCGGTCATGGATGTAGCTCTCGCAGGCGGGTATTTTGGTTTTCCACGAGCGTCGGAGGCTCGCGGTGATTGGTTACGGATAGAAGTATTATTTTACCTGCATGTCTTCCAGTTCGCAAATACTCCTCCGCAATCGTAAACCGCTCTATTGGCCCTGCGAGGGGGTGGGGCTCTTGAAACTCCACGTCCCCTTGTTCTTTGTCCCCTCGTGGACGTGCATGGTGCGAGAGTGGGCGGATAAATAAGTGTCGTCTCTCGCTCCTTTGAAAGGACGCCTGTGTGGTGTTGTTTCGAATCCGAGGCGGCAAAAGTGTACGCACAAAGCGCAAAAACCCCGATTGGAGTTTTTGCGCTTTGTGCGTACGTTTTTTGGCACTTCCGAGAGCATTTTCGAAAGGTCGTTTTTCCAGTGGAAGGT
>CAYYUU010000788.1:0-4400 GCA_964474955.1 uncultured Alcaligenaceae bacterium
GGCTGCTAACGTCTTCGCAGTGGTGTGGCATATCCAGCTCAGTGCGCCGAACGCAAGAACCAAGACAATGTGCATCACGATCCCAATGACGATGGCATCACTGTTGGTCATGGCTGCCGGTATCATTTTTCCTCTCTGCATCTTGATTCCTCCGCCGGCCGTGACCAACCCGAACAAGATGGCTGGTGTGCCGAAGTTGACGATCAAGAATGCAATCATTGCCCGAAACGCGTTGTCGGCATCGTCGCGTTCTCCCAGGAACATGGCGAACTGCCGAAGGAAAACGAAAAACATGACGAATGCCGCGGTCGAGATGAGCCCAAGCAGGATGGGGTAAATCGTACTCAGGGCGACTCCGCCGGGGAGTTTGGGGACGACCGGTGACGCGAAGACCATCAAGGTGGTGAGTGTCGTCAACGCAAGGTCCAGGATGCCGAAGATCTTGGCTCCCGAACGCTCCGGCACCCAGCAATGAAAAATCTTCCCCAACCAATACAGCAGACTCGCTATCACGACGATCCCGATTATCGCCCATGTTAAGACCAACACGATGACGCGAACGGCGCTGCCCGCGGCTTCGTTGGCCTTTTGCGCTGGTGCTGCCGCTTTGCCTGCGTCGGGCATCGCGCCCGCGATCGAATTCGTAATGGCGATGCAAGGGACCAAGACGAGTCCCACTGCCACGATCCCGAAAAGGATTGCGAAGATCCGCATGGAGTAGCCGCTCATGCTGATGCCAATTCCCGTGGTCGAATACGCCTGGCGGAGTTGGCGTCTGTTGGCTTTCGCGTCGCGCTGGCCTGGAGGTTCGACGCGTTCGAGTGTTCGTCTTGGCTCATCGCCTCGCCCCGCCCACGCGTCTTCGGCACCTCGTTTGGAGGGGCGACCGTGCGACCTTTGGTAGCGAGGAGGTTCGTCTCCCTCGATGGCGTATCCAGTCGGTCGTTCCTCCGGAAAGCCGACCGGAGATTGTGTTTGGGGCAATGGCGGAGGAGTCGGAGCGTCCGGAAGCAACTCGGCATCGGTAATGATGCCTTCTTCCTTGGGCCCCTCGCTCTCGAGTTCTTCGAGTTCTTCCAACTCCTCCAATTCCTCAGGTTCTTCCTGGCCCGGAGAAACCAAGCTGGTGACCGGGAGCGCGGTCGGAGGGGGAGGTTCTTGCGGTGGTCGCTCGGCGAGCGGCACCAGATTTAGTTCGTCCGGAAAGGCAGAATCATTCCCAGACTTTGGGTGTGCTCCAGATTCTTCTTTGAGAGGTTGGAGTTCTGGGAGTTCGGAACTTTCGGCGTCTTGACCCGAGAGTGGGGAGGTGGAGTGTTGCGGCGCAACGATTTCAAAATCAAAAGAGGCGCTCGGCTCGTCTGGTCCCGGAGTGATAGGAGAGGTCGGCGGCTTTGGTTGCGTCCCGTCGGGGTTTAACTCGGGCACGGTCGCGACCTGGACCCAATCCAGGGATCCGCCTCGGCAGACCAAGTCGGTGGGCCGTAGCTGGCCCGTCTGGACCATGTGCCGGAGTTCGTCGATCGAGATCGGGCCGTACTCGTGTCCGCAGTATAAGTACCGCCAACGTTTGCTCATTCTGGGCCTATTTATGCGAACGAGTGTTGTTTGTTGTCCCGGCCCGACTGCGAAGGAACGCCTCGCAAGTAAGTTCCGTTTTGGTCCGTAGGACAGGTTTGTAACCTGCCCAAGAAAGAATAAACAGGTTGAAAACCTGTCCTGCGGAAAAGCTCGAATCAGAAGATCGAGAACTAATTGTCACGCACAGCGTTCCTAAATCAACTCTCGCATGGGTTCGTGGTTGACGATCATTTGCGGTCGTCCGGTCAGGTCTTCGAGTCGTGTCTCGGCAGAGATGCCCAGATGTCGGTGTAGCGTCGCGTGGACTTCGCCGAAGTGAACGGGGCGCCTGGCGATTCGCGAACCTGTGCGGTCCGTCGCACCGATGACTTGTCCCATTCGCATGGAACCACAAGAAATCAATCCGCCACCGACCTGCGGCCAGTGATCGCGACCGGCATTTCCGTTGATGCGAGGCGTGCGACCAAACTCACCCCAAGCCACGACAGCAACGTCGTTGTGCAATCCTCGCAAGTGCAAATCTTCGATGAGCGTTGCCAAACCACGGTCGAACAACGGCAAGTGTGAATTTTTCAGGCCATTGAAGTTATTGCTGTGGAAGTCCCAACGACCAAAGTTCAAGGTGACGACTCGGGCTCCGGCTTCGACTAAACGACGGGCCATGAGGAAGTGTTCTAGGTTACGCGGAGCGCCGTCACCGACGTTACGCGGGTCGCCCTTTCCGTACCGGGCTCGGACTCGCGGATCTTCCTTGCTCAGATCGAGAGCGTCGACCAATCGGCTGGAGGTCAAGACTCGTAACGCCTGGCGGTTCAACTCGTCCATTCCTTCCATCGCCCCGCTTGAGTCGATGTCTCGGTTGAGCCGGTCGAACGTGTCGCGGAGTCGTCGGCGATCTTCGAGTTGCTCTCGCGTGATTCCGTTGAGGACCATGTCATTGCGAACCGGTCCCGACGGCCGAAACGCGGCGTGACTGACGCCGAGGAATCCGGGAAGGCCGGGTGAACCATACGGAGGATGACCCGCTTTCGGAGCGAGTCCCACGAACGGAGGCACGGCGTCGTTGGCCGGTCCCAACACTCGCGACGCGACCGAGCCGATGGACGGCCAACCGCCAGGCGGTTGATTTCGAGTCGAGCGACCAGTGTAGCAAATGAACGAATCGTGGGCACCGCTTGGCGAACCGTGGACCGATCGCAACGGCACACATTTATCCATCACGCGAGCCAACCGGGGCATGTGCTCGCAGATATCGATTCCAGGAACGGTCGTCCGGATCGGGCGGAACTCGCCTCGAATTTCCGACGGAGCCTCCATCTTCAAGTCGTACATGTCCTGGTGCGACGGAGCACCGGCCATGTAAATCATGATGACCGACTTGTTGGAATTGCGGATCCCCGCAGCCGCTTCGGCTTTGAGTAGGTCGACCAACGAGAGCCCGCCAAGACCCAACGCTCCGATTTTCAGGAATTCTCTGCGGCTCGTTTTGTCGCAAAGGCGATAGCGTTTTCCGAGGATATTCAACATGAGTGGGCTCCAAAAAAAAGGATGAGGTAAAGGTGGGAGAGGGTGGTTGGATGGTTTTGGATGTTGCGAACGGGCAGGCCGTTGGTAAAACTTTGAAGGAAATTGTATCACATGTGCAAAGATTGGTCAGTCGAAAAGTGGTGAGCAGCGGCAAAGCAAATATTCCAACGGCAAATTCTGCCACAGCCTGTGGCAGAATTTCTCCAACAAGCTGTTGGAGATTGTCTTAAATGTGCTCGCTCCCAAATTCTCGCACAAGCTGTGCGAGAATTTGGCCCTTTGGTAGTCGATCCTCGTTGGTCGGCTTCTTTGGTTCGAAAAAAGCCAATTTTCCATTGGTGTCCAATCGAGTAACTTCGAGCAGCACCTCGTTTTCTGAAATTGTATCTACCGATCCTGACATGCTGGCAGGGTGAAATTATGACTCCCGAATCCATGAAGGTATCCAAACCAACTCTCCCAAACCAACAATCCCACCACGGACACGCTTTTCCATTGCTCGTTCAATGCAACAATCCGGACGCGACTCTCGACGACACCATCCATTGGATTTCGCATCAACGATCGAACTTGGAAGAACAACTCCAAACACATGGGGCAATGTTGTTTCGCGGCTTCGCGGTACAAAGTCCCGAAGACTTTGATCAGTTCGTGAGGGCGTTCGAGTGGAAGAATTTCCCATACGATCAATCGCTCTCGAATGCCGTTCGGATCAACTTCACGCCTCGGGTGTTCTCGGCCAACGAAGCGCCGTCCGATGTTGCCATTCATCTTCATCATGAAATGGCGCAGACGCCGCTGTATCCGAGCAAGCTGTTTTTCTTTTGCCTACAACCTGCCGAAGATGGTGGCGCGACGCCGTTGTGCCGATCCGACGTTTTGTATGAGCGGATGCAAGAACGTTGTCCGGAATTCGCGGAACAGTGCGAGGAAAAGGGACTCCGGTACACAAATGTGATGCCATCAGAAAACGATGCGAGTTCGGGAATGGGACGCAGTTGGCAAGGCACGCTCCAAGCGGTTGATCGTGAACAAGCCGAGAAGCGTTTGCAAGAGTTGGGGTATTCGTGGGAATGGTTGGCCGATGGTTGTCTGCGAGCTACGACGCCCGTTTTGCCTGCCGTTCGAGAAGTTTCTGGTGGGCGAAAAACGTTTTTCAATCAGCTGATCGCTGCGTCGCAAGGTTGGAAGGATACTCGGAACGACCCGGCCAAAGCCATCACTTTTGGCGACGGCTCGCCTCTGGATTGGGAAGCCGTTTTGCTCGTCGCGGAGATGGCCGAAGAATTGAT
>CAYYUU010000789.1:0-4383 GCA_964474955.1 uncultured Alcaligenaceae bacterium
CCGTGCTGCCGCCCGAACGACCCGGATTCAGTTCGCTCCGGAAGACCGGCGTCATGGCGATTGCACCGTTACTGCAGACGAGCCGCAAGAGCGAAAGATAAATGCACGGTTTGCCGAATCCGTCGATCGGGGCTTGCAGCACGAATTTGTTCTGGAAATCGTCGCCGGCGATGTCGAACGTGCCTGCGTTGCGGGGCTTGTGGCGGCTCGTGACGACGCCGTTGGCATATTTGATTTCCTCGGCCCCGTACTTGTTCAACAACCCTTCGAGTTCGTCGAACTTGATGACTGCGCTGGTTGGGCTGCTGATGGCGAGCAACTCGCCCTTGCCTTCGCCGTCGCGAGAGACGCAGTAGCGGATTTCGTCTTTCGGGTTGACCTCGTTGATGCGGTCGAACACTTCCTGGTGGCTGAAGTACTTGAAGATGTTCGACGTAAACCCGTATCGCATGTGCAGGCTGTTCCAGAATCGCTTGTTGGCCTTGAAGACTTCGCCGCCGAGTTCGACCGTGCTGGCGGTCACTTTGCCCTTCGTGACGGTGCTGTGAACGTTGAAGTCGTTGATGCTTGCGGTGCCGTACTCGAATCGTTGGGACATTGGTAATTCTCCGTTGCTGGTTGTGAGATAAATAGTTTCGGTTTCAGGTTTGTGCAGCATTCCTGTCGCTGCGGTGAAATAGTTCGGGAAGTTAAAAACGTTGCCTGTTCTCTGTGTTTCCTGGTCGGGCTGATTTCTGGATTACGCGGACTCTCGATTCTCGCGTCGTTCTTGTCGCTCTCGTCGGCGTCGTTCGGTCGCTCCGCCTCCGGTCAAAAACTTGGGAAGCTCGACGTCCGCCCGTGCAATCGCCGTGATGGCTTTGACCGTTACTTGGTTGATCTGCGGATTCACTTCGAGCGAACGCCATTCGTCCTCGACGCGGACGTATTGTTGGGCGGGCTTGGCCGTCCGGACGAAAGGCCAGCGGGTCTTCTGGCACTGGACGATTTGCTTCGTCGGCAGCGAATGATGCAGCCGCAACACTCGTCCGCACATCTGGATCGTCACTCCTTTGCAAGACGGACGGCAGAAGACCGTCTTGATGTCGGGGCAGTTGAACCCTTCGGCCAGGACCATGCAGTTCAGTAAGACCTCCGTCCGACCTTCGCGGAAGGCGTCGAGCTGAGCATCGCGGTTACTGCTGCCGGTGACGATGTCGGCCTTCACGCCGTTTCGCCGCAGGGCTTCGGCGGCTTCGTTGCACTGGTTGAGCGTGTGGAAGTACATGATCGACTTGCCCCACCGCTCTTTGTCTTGGCAGTACATGTCGGCGACGGTCTCGGGCTTGTACGCCGGGATCGTGAAGTGGTTGTACTGGCTCAGGTATCCGTCTTGAATGAGTCGGTGGATTGTCGCTTCCTTCACGACCGTGTCGAAGCAGAGTTTGACTTTGTCGGCTCGGAAGGGCGTCGCCGAGAGGCCGAGGATGAACCGTGGTTGGATGACGCTATGTAAAAAGGTCATGCTGCTGGCCCCGTCGTGTTGGGCTTCGTCGACGACGAGCATGTCGAGGTCGGTCGGGGGCTCTTTGTCGAACATCGAAATCCAACTGATTTCGGCGTTGATGCCCATGTCGCTATTTTCGGCAGCTGCTTGCGTCAGCAAGTTTCGTCGCATCGCCACCCAGCCAATCCTCAGGCCGAGTCGTTCCTGGAGCAATCGCGCTGCCAACAACCCCATCACTGTCTTGCCGCTTCCCGTCGGGCTTTCGATCAGGACCGATCGCAAGTTTTGGTCACAGAACGCTCCGGCGACTCGCTCGATGATCTTCTTTTGATAAGGTCGCGGTTCGACGCGAGTTTGTGGGATGAGGTCGTTGATGGTCATCTCGCGCTTTTCTGTTTGACCATCGGCTTTTCCTCCCGATCGTTTCATCCTTCGAGATTCCTTCTTCTTTTGGATGGTTGCCATGATTTCGCTCCAGGTTGCTGTAGTTTGGCGGATGATTGTTTTTGAATGATTTCCGAACATCTTACCCCGTTGAAGTGTTCCTTGCTGTCCCTTACACCTTTGAATTTATCGCCAAAACAAACTTTAGTCAACATTTAATTCAAAAAAATGTCCAAAAACATCCGCCTATTCCATTCTAACAACAATCAACACCAAGCAAAGTGTGCAAAAGTAGACTTGAATTCTCGATATCCGAAAGTCTGGGTCAATTGGACAAATTGCGATATGTTGGGAAAACAATCTGTTGGTAACCTCTGGTCTGTATTTCGCTTTTGTCGCAAGAACGATTTGGAAAAGCTCGCTCCCGAGGCGAGATTTTCTGGCCTCGCGCGGGTTTTTGGCCTAGACTAAAATGATCTTAAAAGCGATTTAGCGTGGGAGAATATGGACTCGCAGCACTTTTTGCCGAGAAGGCTCTTCTTGGTCAAGAGATATTCTCCCCTTTCTGCGACCCTTGCGACCACCAAACAACGTTGGCCGAGCCGGAGGCCGTCCCGCTCTCTCCCCTTCTCATCTTGTGAGCCGAAAATCATGGAAGTGTGCGTGCCGAGAACGAACCAGAGCCACAAGGACCCCATGGACAAGGTAACCGAAACCTGGGTCACTGCCCCCGCGAAACCCGTTTCGCTCCGCAACAGCCACGCCTGTCTGGTCCACATTTATCCGACCGGATCGGAAATGGGCACAAGGCACGTCCTTCGGGACACGCCTGTGGTCCTGGGTCGGGGCACAGAGAGCGACATTCGCATCAACGACTACTCGGTTTCCCGACGGCATGCCCGCATCCAACCCACGGCCGACGGCTATCTGGCCGTGGACTTGCAGAGCACCAACGGGACGTTCGTCAATGACGTGCCGGCGGCAATGTGCAAACTCAACGACGGCGATTATCTGCGGATTGGCAATTGCATCTATCGATTCCTCAGCGGGGGCAACGTCGAAGCCGAATACCACGAGGAAATCTACCGGCTGACGATCATCGACGCGTTGACCGAAGTCCACAACAAACGGTATCTGTTGGAATTTTTGGACCGGGAATTGGCCCGTTCGGTTCGCTACGAGCGGCCCTTGTCTCTGGTCCTGTTCGACATCGATCGTTTCAAAAATGTGAACACCGAACTTGGGCACCTCGGGGGCGACTTTACCCTCCGCGAAATGGCGGCCCGTTTGCGAGGCAACATTCGCAAGGAAGAATTATTCGCTCGTTATGGCGGCGAAGAATTCGCCGTCGTGCTGCCCGAAACGAACCTCGAAGGAGCCGTCGCTCTGAGTGAACGATTGCGGCAAACGGTCGCGGACCAACCATTTCAATTCGAAGACAAGACCTATCCTGTCACGATTAGTCTCGGCGTCACCATCACCGCCGGCGAAGAACCTCTCACGCCTTACGAACTCATCCGTCGAGCCGACGAAAAACTCTTCCAGGCCAAGAAAGATGGGCGGAATCGAGTCGTGAGTTAGACCCGCGATTTTTGAATTCTTGCCTGATCCCAAATCAAACACTCGACCCCCTTTCCCTTTTCCTGTCACGCGTTTTTCCCGCGGAATTCGAAGGTGTCGTGCGAGTTCGTTCTGTTTTTCTTTCTGGGTCCGAGCATCATGAACATCCCCAAGCCGGTTCGAGACTACGCCGACCAAACGATCCGCACAGCCCTCCAACACCCCGAACACCTCCGCGCACTCCTCGAACGCACTGTACCGGATCTGGCGGCGAATTTTCTCGTTGACCAAGCGACCCTTCTGGGCCAAGATTTTTTCACCGACGACTAGCGAGGACGGGAAGCTGATTTGCCCTTCGAAATTCCATACAAGTCCGGGAACAAAGCTCAGAAGGCTTTGGTCGTGGTGCTCATCGAACACCAGAGCGAGACCGACCGATTGATGCCGTTGCGGGTGTTGTATTTTGCTGTTGTCTACTGGGATAGGTGTTGGCGAGAATGGGAGAAGACTGAAGAGACCGACGAGCCGTTTTTTCTGCCGCCCGTATTGCCCATCGTCTTTTATACAGCCAATCGACCTTGGGGTAGCTCCCGCACGATCGTCGATCTGCTTGGCCCACCGAGCGAACTACACCAGTTTGCCCCTCAGTGGGAATTGCTCTTTTGGAACTTGTCGGAGGACAAACCCGAAGACCTCCTGAACGAGGCCAATTCATGGTTGCAATCTTTGGCCGTCGTGAGGTCGCGAGACGAAGAAGTCAAAGAGTTCTCCCGGATATTTCTGGAGGTGATGGAAAAATTGCAACCGCTGTCGACCCAAGACCGAGCGAGATGGGACGACCTAGTGACGATGACATTGACGTGGATGCAAGCCAACCGGACGAAACCAGAGCAAGAGGTATTATTCGAACAACTCCGCCAACGAAAACAAGAGGCCGCGTTTACAAAGGAGGT
>CAYYUU010000790.1:0-4383 GCA_964474955.1 uncultured Alcaligenaceae bacterium
GCTTTCCAACGTGCCGTGAATCAAATCACCGATAATCTGGACGTCATCGACGAACATGTGTTCGCCGATCGTCGGATCGTTCGGAGGGGAAAAGAACGCTTTCACCACGGCCGCTTCCAAACGAGGCTCATCTCTCTCTTGGTCTGCTTGGAGTTCGTCGACAAATTGTTGGAATGCCTCCTGGGCTTGGCGAATCGCAGCCAACATCTCTGGATCATCGCCCGCAAGCCACGCGATATTGTCGGACTGGCTCTCGTCGGACATGGCACTCGCCTCCAAGGTTGCCAACATTACGAGGATGGCTTCGCGACCCCCGGACCACGTCTTTTTGGCAGCTATGTTCGCTTCGTGGGTTTTGCGAAGGGCCGTCAGTGTCGCCTTGGCGTTCGCATGGTGGGCGAAGATAGCACGGAATTCACCGGCATACCAATCGATGTCGTAGAACTCCGCAATGTCGATCAATTTCTCGGACGTTTCCGACATCGTCGTATTCCACCCGGAGATGGTTAACTCTCCGCCGCCATTTCTTCAGCCCGCTGGGCCGCTTCTTCGATTCCACCGACATACAGAAACGCGTTTTCGGGCAAGTGATCCCACTTCCCATCGCACAACTCTTTGAAGCTGCGGATGGTGTCCTGGGTCGACGTAAATCGACCGGGACGACCGGTAAACGGTTCCGCAACGAAGAACGGTTGCGACAAGAACTTCTCGATCCGGCGAGCACGAGCCACCGTCTGTTTGTCTTCCTCGCTCAATTCTTCGACGCCCAAGATCGCGATGATGTCTTGAAGGTCGCTGTAACGCTGGAGAATCTGCTGCACCCGACGAGCCACCGCGTAGTGTTCTTCCCCGACGTACTGCGGATCGAGAATACGGCTGTTCGAGGCCAACGGGTTGATGGCCGGATAAATCCCTTTTTCGGCAATCGATCGTTCGAGATAGATGAACGCGTCCAGGTGTTGGAAAGCGTTCGCCGGTGCCGGGTCGGTCGGGTCGTCGGCGGGAACGTAAACGGCCTGCACCGACGTGATGGCCCCGCGGTCGGTACTCGTGATCCGCTCTTGCAACTCGCCCATCTCGGTCGCGAGCGTCGGTTGGTATCCCACCGCACTCGGCATCCGTCCGAGCAACGCGGACACTTCCGAACCGGCTTGCGAGAATCGGAAAATGTTGTCGACGAACAAGAGCGTATCGCCGCCCTGGTCGCGGAACCACTCGCACATCGTCAACGCACTCAAGGCCACACGCAAACGGGCACCCGGTGGCTCGTTCATCTGGCCGAACACCATCACGGTGTTGTCGATGACGTGCTTCTTTTCGCCCGATTCACTCTCACCCATCTCGGTTTCTTGCATTTCGAGCCAGAGGTCGTTCCCTTCGCGGGTCCGTTCGCCCACTCCCGCGAACACCGAGTAACCACCGAACTCACGGGCGATACGGGCAATCAACTCGGTCAAGATCACGGTCTTGCCCAGACCAGCACCACCGAACAACCCGGCCTTACCACCACGGACGAGCGGAGTCAACAAGTCGACGACCTTAATCCCCGTCTCGAACACTTCGGTCTTCGGAGAGAGTTGGGCAAACTCGGGTGGGTCCTGGTGGATTGCTCGAAATTCTTCGGCGTTCACCGGTCCGCGACCATCGATCGGTTGGCCGAGCAAGTTGAAGACTCGTCCGAGCGTCTGCGGCCCGACGGGCACGGCGACCGGGGCCCCGGTGTCGATCGCGTCCATCCCGCGAACCAGGCCGTCGGTCGAACCGAGAGCGACCGCACGCACGCGGTTCCCACCAAGGTGTTGTTGGACTTCCCCAATGAGTTGGGATTTCTTGCCCAACACTTCCACGTCGACGCGAAGGGCGTTATAAATCGCTGGCAGGTGTCCATCGGCAAACTGGGCGTCGAACGTCGAACCGATCACCTGAATGATCTTCCCGACTTTTTGATTCTCTGCGATCATGGCGGCCTCGGATATCTATCTGTGCGTTGTGGTTTTTGATTTTTACTTCAGGGCTTCGGCACCACCGATGATCTCCATAATCTCGGTCGTGATCTGACCTTGGCGGACACGGTTATATTGCTGGCTGATGGCTCGGATCAGGTCGCCGGCGTTCTCCGTCGCGGCCTTCATGGCAACGCGTCGTGCAATCTGTTCGCTCACGGCGGCGTCGAGGAAACACTTGAACAACCGGACCTTGAACGACATCGGGAGGATTTCTTCCAGGATCTCTTTTGCGCTGGGAAGGAACTCATAGTCGACCGGCAGGTTTCGTTGCTTTCCCTTTTGCTCCGTCGGTTGTTCCTCTTGGGCTGCGGGTTCGGGCGTGACGGACGAGAGGGGCAACAACGTTTCGACGACAGGAGCCTGACGACCAGGATTGTAGAACTTCATGTAGGCCACTTCGACCCGATCGATTTCGCCGCTGACGTACGCCTTAATGTATCGCTCGGCGATCTGGTTGACGTCCTCGAAGGCGGGCCTGTCTTCGAACTGCGTGTAGGACGTCTCGACAGGAATGCGTTGATAGCGATAGTAACTTATGCCCCGGCGGCCGGAGACTTCGAGATGCAACTCGCTGTCGTCTTGGATCTCGCGAAGACGAATCCCCGCTTCACGAAGGATCGAGGCGTTATACCCACCGCACAGCCCACGATTCGAGCAGAGGACGAGCAGAAGGCTGTTGTTGATTTCTTCGTGTTCATCGAGAAGGGGATGTTGGACGCTCGTCGCGGTCTTGCTGAGATTCGCCGACAGTTCGGCGATCTTGCGAGTGTAGGCTTCGGCTTCGGAGGCGCGGTCGAGGGCTCTCTTGAAGCGGGCCGTCGCGATCAACTCCATCGTCCGCGTGATCTTGCGGATATTTCGAATCGCTTTGCGGCGTTTGACAAGCGCTCGTGTCTTGGCCATGAGTCAGTCTCGCTCCCAGAGAGCTAATTTCGTTTTCCTTGAATCTTCGCGACGACCCGTTGACTCCGAGTTGTCACTCCCGTCTTGGGATCGACGACGTACGTCACTTCCAAGACAGAAATCATGTCACTTAGCCCGAAGTCCCCATACACAACGTACGTGGTGTGCAGGCGAACGGTGAGCTTTCCGTCCTTTCGCTTGGCGGCCTTGGACGAGAGGACCTTGGCACCACCAAGGTTGTAGAACCGCACCAGCCAGTGATATTCGGCGAACTCTTTTGCGATGGCTGGGGTCACTGGACGAGTCGCGAATTTCCCGACCTTGGCGTTTTCTTGTTTCTGCATCTCGAAAGGGACTTTTTCGCCGACGCGAGAACCAGCCCACAGGAAATACTCCGGGTTGTGGACACGGTACCAAATGCGACCAGCCTTGAAGTCGAAGAATTTCTTGGTCTTGTGAGTCTTTGTAATTTTCCGGTCTTTGATTCGGCTCGGCTTCGCGAGGAATCGCTCGACAATCTTTCGAGCGTCTTTTTCGTTCTTTGCAAACCAACCCGGCTGATGAAAATAGAGCGAGACGTTCTTCTCTTTTAATGTCGGGTCCTGGTAAAAGCCCTTCAACGTCTTGTAGGACTTGTCGTAGACCTTTTTGAGAACTTCCTCTTTCGATGGCGCTCCCTTTTCTTGCGCGGTTGCCGACGCTACAGGAAAGACTAAAGCCAGAGTTAGGAGGAGATATTTCATCGATGGTCGTGTGAAGGTTGTGGAGACAATAAATACCAACCCGAAGCGCGAGCGAGGAAAAAACAAACTACCAAAGCGGCAGCTACGCTGCCGCACTCCATAACAAAACAAAAAGTTACGCTGGCGCGACGCCTGTTTGTTTTTCCTGAACGCCAGTTTCCTGAGTTCCCGCCGAGGCCGTTTCCGCACCAGCGGCCTTTGGCGGTTGATACTGTCCCTGGAATAACTGGAGCGCGTCGCGGAGTCTTTCTTGGAGTTCGTCGGTGAGCTTCTTGGCCGAGCGGACCTCGTCGCGAAGTTCGGGCTTCTGTTCTCGCAAGAAGACCAAGAATTGTCGCTCCCACTCCGGAACGTCCGAGACCGGAATTTTGTCGAGATAACCCTTGGTCCCGGCGAAGATGATGGCCACTTGATCCGCCACGTTCATCGGATGGAATTGCGGCTGTTTCAAGAGTTCGACCATCCGGTAACCGCGGTCGAGTTGTGATTGCGTCGCCTTGTCGAGTTCCGTACCGAGTTGGGCAAATGCTTCCAACGCTCGGAACGCCGCGAGGTCGAGACGGAGACTTCCGGCGATCTTTTTCATCGTCGGAATTTGGGCCTTCCCACCCACCCGCGAAACGCTGATGCCCACGTCCACGGCAGGCCGCACGCCGGCGAAGAACAAGTCCGGTTGGAGGTAGATCTGACCGTCGGTAATCGAAATTACGTTGGTCGGGATGTACGCCGAC
>CAYYUU010000791.1:0-4376 GCA_964474955.1 uncultured Alcaligenaceae bacterium
CTACTACTTCTGGTCACGGCACACGGAGTGTGCCTACTACAGAATAATCCGGCTTGAGCCGAAACTCATAGACGCTCGGGTCCATCAACCATTCGTAGACCGGCCCTTCCTTCTCGATGCCTGTCCATCCGTCCCAACTCTTCTGGCCCTCGGGCGGTTTGGCGACCGACGTAACATGGTCCCAATACTTTCGGTCTTCTTCCGCGAAGACTTCTTCTCCACCGAGTAACAAGGCCCGCAACAATTCGTTGGCCGACTCCTTGAGATCGCCGAGTTCGTAGAGCACTTGACCTCGCCGGAGATGGACGAAGACATTCCCGAGTCCGCCGTAAAGCAGCGCATCACGCCACGTGTCGATTCCGTTTTTGTGGTCTTCCATGAACCACTGAGCGTCGCCGATTCCGGCCAAGAACCAGAGCGTTGCGGACCAATCTTCCTTCGGAGGTGGGAGGAGTGCGAACCCCTCGCGGAAGACTTCCAAGGCTCCTTCGTAGTCGTCTTCGTCCATCAGTTCGTTGCCGCGGTCGGCAAGTTCGTCGATTTTCTCGCCGATTTCTTGGGGAAGCTGTTTGGACATATGGTGTCGTCCTCCACGAACAGAATTCAAACGCGTGTGCTGCCTTACAGATTATACTCGGGCTTGTCGGAGATGGTGGAGGTGGGAATGCGGTTTTCGAGAAGGGAGGGGCGGGATAGCGACTTGCCGTTCGTCCAGGTCTTGATAGCTGGCGTTGTGTGTCAGCAAGTCGGAGCGAGAAAGAAATAACGACGGAGGAAACGTCTTCCGAATCTATTCTGGTGGAGCGATCCGGAAGACGACGCGATTATTGTTTTCTGAGCGTGTAGGAAAACGCTCCGAGCATGTCTCCGCGTTTGGCTCCGTGACAAGCTGTGCATTGTTTGGCGTCTCGAATCGCTCCAAGGACTCGCCTTCCGTTTGTGGTGTCGCGGACGAACAACTCTTTTCCTTTGGCCAACTCTTTCAAGCCGAGTCGTTCGAATTTGTCGAGTGGTCGCGTCGGAGCTTCTCGCAATTCGTCCATCTTGGGCAGGTTCTTGGTGACGTAGGCCACGGGCTTTTTGTGGACGACGAGGCCGACTAACTCGATCATTTCGAGTTTCCATATATGGTCAAACTGAGGCGACTTGTGAAATTGATGAGGCCGGAAACCTGCCACATGTTTGCGGTCTTTGATATATCCGAAGCCAATGGGATTGATGAAATCCATGAGGCTCTGAAAATGGAGTTCCGTCAGTTGGCGTTGTTGGTATTTCGAGAGTGGTTTGGAAAGTGGCGTCAATGTGGTGCTACTCCAACCTTCGGACAATCGGACATTGGTTTGAGGAAGCGTCTGCTCTTCCCGAACGCTGGGAGACCAGCCTCGAAAGGTTGCGGGAATTCTGGACACCCCGAAGCCAGGGCTGTTGACGAACGCGGAAAGTGTGTCTTCGTGAAGTTGTTTGAGGAATTTCGTTCGCTGTTGAGATGTCGTTAGGTCTTGATAATATTCCCGAGTATCCGCTCCTTCCATGTCGAGCGTTGTTTCTAACCGAATGACCTGGGGCGTGGATTTTGATGGAAAGGCCACACAATGTTTGGACTCGTTCGGTGTTGGTAAACGACCTTCGAGCGATACATACGGATGCTCTCGTTGAGCTTCCAGAACTGGGCGATAGGCGAGCCAACCACAGATTCCGAACACCACGACAGTCGCAATCAAAGAAAGGGGGATAAACAACCGCCGCCGCTCAATCGTTACAGTCAACGCTGCAAGAGCAATGAGCAACAGGGCCAAGAAAAACCCTGCGTAGCTCACAAGGATGGCGCCTGGAAGACCAAAGACGAACAAACACACCACAGCAACGAGCCTCACTGGTTTCTTCATGCAGAGTACCGCAATGTTGCTGGCGATCAACATAATCAACGATGTGGCCAAAGCAACATAGAACATGACTCATCCCCGAAGCGAGTATATGGAAGTCGTCGTTCCAACGAATGAAGAAAAATGTAGGGAGGAAAAATACTTGGCGCAAACAAAAAAGGGGAAGGCATCTGAGACACCTTCCCCGCAGAATTTATATTTCATGGAGTCGTTCCTTAGATCAACTCGCGAATCAAGCCGCGCTCTTCCAAAAGATATCGCGGTCGTCCGGTCGGGTCTGGGAACGTTCGCGCTGGATCGATGCCGAGGTGTCGGTAAACCATCGCCAACACGTTCTCGGGACGATACGGGCTTTCGGCAGGCATTGCGCCTTTGTTGTCCGAAGCACCGATGGCTTGGCCGGTTCGGAGTCCACCGCCTGCGACCATCACGCTCATCACGCGGCCCCAGTGGTCACGACCAGCATTTCGATTGACGCGAGGCGTTCGGCCAAACTCACCCATTGCCACGACCATGACTTTGCGGGCCAGGCCGCGTTGGTGCAAGTCTTCGACAAGAGCTGCCACGGCTCGGTCGTAGTGAGGACCTTTCGCTCGCATTCTGTCGGCGATGCCGCGGTGGTCGTCCCAGCTACCGTTCGTGCTCATGCGAACGGTCACGAACGTCACGCCACGCTCGACCAATCGTCGCGCGAGCAAGACGCTCTGGCCCATGCCGCGACGTTCCATTCCATATCGCTCGCGAGTGCGCTGATCTTCGTTGCTGAGGTCGAAGGCTTCGCGGGCTCGGTCGCCGGTGACCATTTCGAAGGCTTGTTGGTTGAACTGATCCATCGCGTCGCCGAGGTTTTCGTTGTCGACGATTCGGCGGCTTTCGTCGAACGACGCCAAAAGGGATCGGCGATCGTCGAGTCTATCGGCAGTCATTCCGCGGATGAGCGAAAGGTTGCGAGCCTGGAAATTCTCGCCACGAGAACTGTAATTCCCGGTCGCGTAGGGATTGTATCCTTGGCCAAAGTATGCGGCATTGCCGAATCGCATTGGGCTCGGGATCGCCACGAAGGCAGGCATGCCAGGAGCATTTGGACCACGAACTCGCGCCGTCACGGAGCCGACACAGGGCTTTTCGTTGGCTCGGTTTTGGCGATCTTGGAGATAGTAACCCGTCTGGGTCAAGTGGCTCGAAGTACCATGACTTCCCGAATCATGGTGCATCGAACGGATGACCGCGATCTTGTCCATGATCCGGGCTTGCTGGGCCATGTACTGGCTCAACTGGATGCCGGGCACATTCGTCTGAACGGTACGAAGCGGACCGCGATATTCTTCGGGCGCGTTCGGCTTCGGGTCGTATGTTTCGATGTGAGTAGGGCCACCAGCCAGTTCCAAGAAGATGACGGCGGTGTCCCGAGAAGAATTATTCTCGGCACTCTCGGCTCGGAGCCGCAGCAAATCCGCGAACGACAACCCGATGAAACCACCTAGGCCGGCCTTGATCAACCCACGACGGCTGATCCCATCACAGAAATCTTTTCTTCCAAATGTCATGCGAAGTTTTCCCCCCTTTCGCAATTTCCAAAATCTACCAATTCAAGACACAATTCTTCCATACTAACGTCATGGGCAAAGCGACGCAACTTTCGAATTTCTCGATTGAGCAAAAGTTCGCTCTTCAACTCTGGGGTGCTCTTAGTCGTTGGCCGATTGTTTCTTCGCCTCGAGTTTTTTGATGGCGTTCGCTGCCGAGCGAGGGATCAGTATTTGGTCGGCTTGAAGGAGTTTTCGTCTACATCCTCCGGACGTTTCTTGAGTTTTCGTTTTGGGTATGGTGGAAGAAAAGACAACATAACAAATTCGGAATGAATTTTCGAAAAAAGTATCGGAGTGTGAGAGGGGAATGAACAGCGCAAAAAAAGACCCCTCCCGGTCTAGCCTTCCGGGAGGAGGCGGTAGTCAACAAAATTCGGACAGCGTGTGAGGCACTGGCCGTATCTCATTGAACGCCGTGTCTCGATCGACCATTGTCTGATTGCCTTGGTTTCGGAACGAGCCCTGTGCTTTACCGTTAAGCTACCCCTCCGAGGTAAATATATGTATATAGTTTGGGCGAGGAGCGGAGGGGGTTGGATATGAGCCAACATCTCAAGGAAGAAACCAAATAGTGGCAGTAGTCGTCGCGGCGTAGTCCTGAAACTGGCATGATAACTTTAGCTTGAGACACCTCCCGGCGTCCTGATCATTCCACCCTTACAAGGTGGCGACCGAGGCATGGTTCAGCCATGACCGAGTCAGTGGGTTTTGCGATTGAAGTTGAGCTTGAGTCTGCACGCCTGTGCTTTCGTAATTATATATCAATATGTTTTCGTGGTGGACATAATGGAGATCGGTCATTCCATACTAACCCGAAGCGCGAGCGAGGATTCTTACACCAACACACATCTCCTCCTATGTTCGCCACGAACATAATTATTCTTGGAATAGATATCGCAACAAC
>CAYYUU010000792.1:0-4375 GCA_964474955.1 uncultured Alcaligenaceae bacterium
CAGTCCTGATGGGCAGCTTCTCGCGTCCGGGAGCCGAGATGGCACAGTAAGGATTTGGGGACCACGACCAAAACAAACGAGATAAAGTTGCAGGACCCTGCCACGCAGCTCTTTTGGCTTGATCTCTCGTGCTCAAGCCAAAAGAGAACTTTCTTCTACGCCACAATATCGTTCACGATTCGTCCGTGGACATCCGTCAAACGGAAGTCCCGTCCACTGTAGCGATACGTCAGTCGTTCGTGGTCGATTCCCAGCAATCGCAAGATCGTTGCGTGCAAGTCGTGGATGTGGACTCGATTTTCGACGGCGTTCATTCCGAACTCGTCGGTGTTGCCGTACATCAAGCCGCCTTTGACGCCGCCACCAGCCATGAACAGTGAGAACCCGGTGTGGTGGTGGTCGCGTCCGTGGCGACCGTTTCGGGCTGGTTGGGCGTATGGAGTTCGGCCAAATTCACCGCTCCAGATGACGAGAGTGTCGTCGAGCAAACCACGTTCTTTCAAATCTCCGAGCAACGCCGCCGTCGCTCGATCACTGTCGGCACAGAGCGTTCGATGTCGCGCATTGTTGTTGCTATGGGTGTCCCACGGTTGTTTTTGGTTCTTCGCGATGTAATAAACTTGTTGAAATCGGACACCGCGTTCGGCCAGTCGACGGGCCAACAAGCAAGATTTACCGAATGTCGTCGAACCATACCGCTCGCGAGTTTGTCGCGTTTCGCGGTTGATGTCGAACGCTTCGGCAGCTTCTCGTTGCATCTGAAACGCCATTTCCATCGCCCGAATTTGCGAATCCAAGGCGCTGTCTTGTTGTCGTTGTTGCAGGTGTAACCGATTCAATCGTTGGAGCAGTTCGAGTTGCTCGGTTTGTTGTTGGCGAGTCAAGTTGGGGTGTCGCAAGTTTCGAACGAGTCGATCAACACGCATGTCGTTCGTGTCGACGGCCATACCTTGGTGTTCGCCAGGCAGGAACGAGTTCGACCAAAGTTGCGGCCCGACGACCGGGAGTCCCGGAGCAAGACAAACGTACGAGGGCAAGTTCTGGTTCAAGTGTCCCAGGCCATAAGAGACCCACGAACCCATCGATGGGCGAATCGGCTGTTGGTTGCCCGAGTGCATCATCAACAAGCCTGGTTCGTGATTCGGCACGTCGGTGTGCATCGAACGAATCACGCACAGGTCGTCGGCGTATTGTGAGAGATTCGGGAACAACTCGCTCATCACGACGCCGCTTTGGCCGTGGCGAGAAAATCGAAATGGCGACGGAAGATATCCGCCCCGAATTCGACGCCCAGCGCGATCGGTCGGCCTTTGTCCTTCGTGTTGTTTGAGAGCTGGCTTGGGGTCGAACGTGTCGACGTGTGACGGCGCACCGTTCATGAAAAGGAAGATGACACGCTTGGCCTTCGGTGCGAAATGCAAGTTTGGCTCGGCAGCGGAAGCTTGACCGCCGAGAAGTCCTGCCGAGTGGAGCGTGCCAGCCAAACCGAGCAGGCCGAATCCGGCTCCGGTGCGGCACAACATTTCCCGTCGAGAAATCGGAGTGTTGTTAGGGTCGAACATGGGAATCGAGTCCTGGTGTGTAAGTGCCACAAAAGCACCGGAGTGAGTAAGGTTCGGTAGTTTCTATTTAGTCGATGTATAACATTTCGTTCGAAGCGAGCAGCACGTGGCTATATTGTTTCCAACGTTCCTCGTCATGCTGGACGAAGCGAACCCCAAGGCGGAGTTCTTGCTCGGAGGGTTCGCGGGCGTAGAGCAATTGGTACGCGAGCTTGACACGGTCTTCGATGTCTTTCGACGTTTGCCCCGGAACGGCCTTCATGAGTCGAGCCGCGAGTTCGTCGGCTCGCTGAACCATGAAAGGACTGTTCAGGACGAACATTTTCTGCAGCGGTGTCGTAGTCTTCGCACGCTGGGCCGAGTGAGCATTTGGGTCGGGAAAGTCGAACGTTGCGAGCATCGGATTGAGATCCAATCGACTCACTTTGCTGTACAACGTTCGCCGTGCTTCCTTCGGATTCTGCGGGTCCATGGACTCGCCGCCGATCTTTCGTTCCAACTTTCCGCACACCGACAACATCGCGTCTCGCCACGATTCGACCGGGAGCCGACGGCGATTCATACGTCCGAGCAATTCGTTCGCCGCATCTGCTTTGAGAACTTTCGGGTTGGCGTTACTCGATTGTCGATACGTTGCCGAGAGGACGATTTCCTTCTGGAGCCACTTGAGCGACCAGCCGTTTTCCATGAATCGGACGGCCAAATCGTCGAGCAATTTTGGGTGCGTTGGTCGTTGGCCGAGTTTGCCGAAGTTACTCGGCGTCCCCACGAGAGGGCGTCCAAAATTCAAGGCCCAAACGCGGTTCACAATGACTCTCGCGGTCAGCGGATTGTCTTTGCTGGCGATCCGTTCGGCGAGTTCGAGACGACCGCTCCCTTTCGTGAACGGCTTCGGTTTGCCTTCGCAAAGGACGCTCAAGAAATGCCGCTTGACGATCGGGCCTTTGTTCTTGACGTCGCCACGGACGAACAAATTGAGGTCGCGGGCCTTCCCTTCCCGGACGATGTGCATAGCGATGTCGGGATAGTTAATCCGGCGTTACTTCTTGCGCTTCTTGGCCTATTTCAGTTGTTTCTTTTGCGGATTCAGTGGGCGGTTATACATTTCGGTGCTAGCAAAGACTCCGGCCAGAGCATAATAGTCGGACGTCGGAATCGGATCGTATTTATGGTCGTGACAGCGAGCACATGCGACCGTGAGCCCCAGCAAGCCGCGACCAACGACGTCCACGCGATCTTCCCACTCGTCAGCCATGACGGCCAGACTGCCCCGTTGGTAATATTTCGGACCGAGACCAATGTAGCCTAAGGCGGGAAGGTTTTCCGTTTTCTTCGGCTCCATCAAGTCGGCAGCCAGTTGCAGCTTTACGAATCGATCATACGGGACGTCTTCATTGAGTGCCTTGACGACCCAGTCGCGATAGATGTAGGCGTTCGGGTACGTGAGGGAACGATTGTTTCCGACGATATGTGCCTGGTCTTCGGCGAAGCGGGCAACGTCGAGCCACATTCTCGCCCACCGTTCCCCATAGTGCGGCGACTTCAAAAGCCGATCGACCACTTTTTCATATGCGTTGGGAGACTTGTCTCGAACAAATGCTTCGACTTCTTTGGGAGTCGGAGGCAAGCCGGTCAAATCGAATGTCACTCGGCGAATAAGCTTTCGGCGGTCAGCTGGCGTCGTGGGGGTGAATCCCGCCTTCTCCAACCGAGCGAGGACGAAGTAGTCAATCCTGTGTTTGGGCCAGCTCTTCGCTTTGACGTCTGGGGTCGGATGGTTTTTCGGTTTCTGGAAAGACCAGAATTGCTTGCCCGCGGCGATATCGATTTTGCGGGGTGTCTTTTTCTTGGTCGAGCCGGTTCGAGGGTCGGCCGCGCCTGCGGCAATCCACTTTTCGAAATCCGCGACGATCCGCTCGGGCAATTTGCCGGACGGCGGCATCTCCAAATCGTTCTCATATCGAAGAGCCTGGAGCACGAGACTTTTCTTTGGGTTTCCGGGGACGACACCAGGCCCATTGTCGCCGCCTTTGCGAATGCCCTCTCGCGTATCGAGCAACAACCCACCGCGAAGCCGCTTCGAGGTTGTCGAATGGCATCGATAACATTTTTGAACAAGGACAGGGCGAATCTTCTTTTCGAAAAATTCGATGTTCTGAGCATCGTTGGCTTGGGCCTTCGCCGTGACAAGCGAAAACAGCAAGACCAGAAGAATCAGAACGGTCGTGCGCGGGGCTATCGCTCCAACGAAACGGTCTTGGGGTAGTTGTCGGCGCATAATTAGTGTTTCGAAGAAAGTGAGAGCGTCTTGAGCACGCCCCATTTTGTGGATGGCAGGATCTTGGGGAGGTTTTTTCCCAACGCAGGAATAGTAAAATTATACCCACCAAACGTGGCACTGCAAGTGGCTACTCGAAAAGTAGGGAACAGGGAACCGTAGGGAATAGATGTCAGGGAATAGGGAAGAGAAAGACCAAAGACATGGTTGGTCTTCGTCTACGAAAGACCAACCGCGGATGACCGGACAATCGCACATCTCTCGGGCCGGCACAAGAAACTTGAGTGAGTTACCCCACACGAGTCGATCGGAGACACCAACCGTGAACGATAATCTTCTTCCCATCTTCATGAGTATGTCGATGTTCTTAATCTTTTTCGCATCGATTTCGCTTTGGGTGTGGATCGACAATCGCAGCAAAACGCGCAAACGAGAGTTGGAGCACGCCGAACGGATGCGAGCCATTGAACGTGGCACGCCTCTGCAAGATCAAGCCGTGTCTCGCAATCAAGCCCTCGGGGCGATCGGGGTGGCT